>JBDHZJ010000201.1:0-5162 GCA_039811825.1 Propionicimonas sp. | reverse complement strand
GCGGCTGGTGGTCAGATGAACAGGTTGACGTTGGCCTCGTCGGCCTCGCCCAGGTAGGTGGCCACGCCGGCGTACTCGATGCCGTCGATGAGCTCTTCCTTGCTGATCCCGAGGACGTCCATCGACATCGTGCAGGCGATCAGCTTGATGTCCTGCTCGCGCGCCGTGTCCAGCAATTCCGCAACGGTCATCACATTCTCCGCCTTCATGACCTTCTTCATCATGAAGCGGCCGGCGCCGCCGAAATTGAACTTGGAAAGAGTGAGTTTCTCGGCATGCTTCGGGAGCATTGTCGAGAAAGCCGTCTGCAGGCCGCTCTTCTTCTTGCTGGGCGTTTCGGTCGGATTGTCCTTGCGCAGGGCCGACAGGCCCCAGAAGGTGAAGAACATGGTGACCTCGTCATCCATGGCCGCCGCTCCGTTGGCGATGATGAACGCGGCCATCAGCCGGTCGTAGTCGCCACTGAACACAATGATGGTCTTCTTCGCCATCGCTACTTTCCTGACTTCCTTGTCGTGGGGGGACGCTCAGCCGACCGGGGCGGGGGCCCTGAGTCCGGTGAGCGTCGCGGAGAACTCGCGCATGTAGTTGGCGAACGGCTCGGCGCACACCGAGCAGAGCGCGGCCATCTTCAGCCGCTGGGCGGGGATGCCCCGCTCGCTCATCAACGCCTGGGCCCTGTCGATGATCTGCGCGGTTCGTTCCGCGCAGTCGGGCAGGTAGGCACACTCCTCACCATCGGAGGCGACGAACACCCCTTCGAAGCCGCTCTCCAGCGCGTGGACGAGCCAGGACGGCTTCAATCCGCTGCTGCACGGCAGCGCCATCGTCTGCACGGTGGCGGGGTACTCGAGGTGCCTGCTCCCGGCCAGGTCGATGCCCGGGTCGGAGATGTTGATGGTGGAGAAGACGAGGACCCGGGGCGTGTCGGCCACGGGTCCGGTCGTCCCGGACACGGCCTACTTGGCCTTGCGGAGGAAGAGGTGGATCGCGCCGGCCTCTTCGAACGAACCCAGGTAGTCGTGGCCCATCTTCTTGCACCACGCCGGGATGTCCTTCAGCGTGCCGGAGTCGGTCGCGAGGACCTCCATCACGTTGCCGAGCGTCACTCCGCCGATCTGCTTCTTGGCGGCCAGGATCGGGCCGGGGCACGACACGCCGCGCGCGTCGACAACGACGGGGGTAGCGATCGCCTTCAGTTCTTCTATGGTTGCGGACATTGTCCTCAGCACTCCTCTTTACGAGCCGGACAACTCCGTCCGGACGTCAGGAAGCGTACACCCCCGGGGGTACTTGTACGTACTCGACCGACGACATTCGCAGAATTCGCGCCAAATCGATTGCCCTGCGCGCCACACCCATTTCAGAAACGATTTACGAAACGTCCTGCTTGCAGATTGCCGAAGGGTCGGCGGACCGGGATCAGCGGTCGTTGAGCGCCATCTCGACGACCGCGCGCCCGGAGACCGCGCCGTGCTCGAGGCGGCGGTAGGTCTCCTCCGCGCGGTACAGCGAGACCCGCTCGGACACCACGCCGCGGTAGTCCAGCACCCCCCGGGCGGCCAGGTCGACCACGATCGGCAGGTCCGTCCGGGTACGCGCGCCGTAGGAGCCGCAGACCTGCTGCCCCCGCCGGACGAGGCGGTTGATCTCCACCGCCGCGGTCTGCGAGCCGGCGGCGAGACCCACCGGCACCATCCGGCCACCGTCCGCGAGCAGGGTCAGGGCCTGCTCGAAGGTGACCGGGAAGCCCAGCGCCTCGATGGCCACGTCCACGCCCCGCCCGCCGGTCACGGCGAGCACCCGCTCACGGGCGTCCATGTGCCGGGAGTTGATCACGTCGGACGCGCCGTAGCGGATCGCGTGCTCGAGCTTGTCGTCGTCCACGTCGATGGCGATCACCTTGCGGGCGCCGAGCTCGTGGGCGACCTGCACGATGTTGGAGCCAACGCCGCCGATGCCGATCACCGCGACCGTCTCGCCGTAGCGCAGGTCCGCACCGCGCCGCACCGCACCGTACGCGGTCATCGCCGCGCAGCCGAGAATGGCCGCCGCCACCGCGTCCATGCCTTCCGGCATGGGTGTCACGGCGGTGACCGGGATCACGCAGTACTCGGCGAGCCCACCCATGGAGTACTGGGCGATCACCTGGCCGTCGAGGTCGGCCAGCCGGCTGGTGCCGTCGAAGAGCTGGCCCTGCAGCCGGTTGAACTGGAAGAAGGGGGTGCACAGGTCGTCGCGGCCGCGGGCGCAGTCCGGGCACTGACCACAGGGCATCAGGAAGGCGCCGCAGACGGCGTCCCCGACCGCGAGACCGCTGTGCTGGGTGTTGCTGCCGAGTTCCACGATCGTGCCGGAGACCTCGTGACCGAGCACCGCCGGGGTCGGGAAGGGGATCTTCCCCGACATCACGTGCAGGTCGGAGTGGCACAGCCCGCAGGCCGTCACCTTCACCAGTACCTCCCCGGAGCGCGGCCGCGGGGTGCGGATCCGCTTCACCTCCAGGGGCTCGCCGGGGACGGCCAGGACGGCCGCTCGCATCGTCTCGGGAATGGCTGGGCTCTGGTCCACCTGATCGCCTGTCGCTGGGTCGGCCGCCGGCAGCTGCGCCGACAGCAGAAAAGTAGCGGTCAGACTTTGTCCTGTCAATAGATCAAAGTCTGTCAGGGCTCGTCAGAGGGGAAGAGCCGAACGCCACCGGGGGCTCCGGTGGCGTTCGAGGTCGGAAACGAGGGCGGCGATCAGTCCATCTCGTAGACCCGCAGCGAGTTGGTCTGCCGCGAGTGCCGGCCGGGGTTGCCGGCCACGATCACGACGTGGTCGCCGTGCTGTACGAAACCGGTCTCGGTCAGCGCGTCCTGCACCGAATCGACCATCGCGTCGGTGTTGGTGTACTCCGGCGTCACGTAGGACTGCACGCCCCAGCACAGCGTGAGCGCCTGCGCGGTCTTCGGCAGCGGCGTGAACGCCATGATCGGCACCTCCGAGCGCAGCCGGGCCAGCCGGTGCGGGGTGTCGCCCGAGATCGTGAACGCGGCCAGGTACTTCGCCCCGACCCGCTCGGCCACCTCGACCGCGGCCTTGGAAATCACGCCCGAGGTCGTGTGCGGGTTCCAGTTCAGCGGACGGATCTTGTCCAGGCCCTCGGCCTCGGTCCGGGTGATGATCCGGGCCATCACGTTCACCGCGTCGATGGCGTACTCCCCCACCGCCGTCTCGCCGGACAGCATCACCGCGTCCGCGCCGTCGAGGATGGCGTTCGCGACGTCGGAGGCCTCGGCCCGGGTGGGCCGGTGGGCGGTGATCATCGACTCCAGCATCTGGGTCGCCACGATCACCGGCTTCGCCCAGGCCCGGGCCGCGTCGATGATCCGCTTCTGGACGCCGGGCACCTCCTCCAGCGGCAGTTCGACGCCGAGGTCGCCGCGGGCCACCATGAAGGCGTCGAAGGAGTCGATCACCTCGTACAGGTTCTCGATCGCCTGCGGCTTCTCCAGCTTCGCGATCACCGGGACGTGGCGGTCCTCCTCGTCCATCACCTTCCGGACGGGCTCGATGTCGGAGGCGTTGCGGACGAAGGAGAGGGCGACCATGTCCACGCCGTGGCGCAGCGCCCAGCGCAGGTCGCGCTCGTCCTTGTCGCTGAGCGCTGGCACGCTCACCGGCACACCGGGCAGGTTGATCCCCTTGTGGTCGGAGACCCGGCCGCCGACGACCACCTCGGTGACCACGTCGGTGTCGGTGACCTCGACCGCCCGCAGTTCGATGGCGCCGTCGTTGATCAGGATCTGGTCGCCGGGGTTCACATCGGCGGTCAGCGTCTTCAGGGTCGTGGACGCGCGCTGCGCGTCCCCGGGAACGTCGTCGGTCGTGATCACGAACCGGTCGCCGGCGGAGATGAACGCCTCGCCGTCGGTGAACTCGCCCAACCGGATCTTGGGGCCCTGCAGGTCGGCCAGGATGCCGACGGGACGACCGGCGACGCGCGCCGCATCCCGGATCCACTCGACGCGCTTGGCGTGGATCAGGTGGTCGCCGTGGCTCATGTTCAACCGCGCGACGTTCATGCCGGCGTTGACGAGGTTGACGATGGCCTCCGCGGAGTCAGTCGCGGGGCCGATGGTGCACACAATTTTCGCTCTACGCACGAACAGCACCCTAGCCGAACCAGCTGGGCGCTCCTGCGCAGGACTCAGCCGCGGACGAGCTCCAGCGCTGCCCTGAGGTCGTCAGGGTACCCCGACCGGAACGTCACCGGCTCCCCTGTCCGCGGATGGACGAACCCGAGTTCGACCGCGTGCAGCCACTGCCGGGCCAGGCCCAGCCGGGCCGCCAGCACCGGGTCGCCGCCGTAGGTCGGGTCGCCCACGCACGGGTGCCGGATCGCCTGCATGTGCACCCGGATCTGGTGGGTGCGGCCGGTCTCCAGGTGCACCTCCAGCAGGGTCACTGCCGGGAACGCCTCCAGCATCCGGTAGTGGGTGACGCTGTGCCTGCCCCCCGCGATCACGGCCATCCGGTAGTCCGCCCCGGGGTGGCGTCCGATCGGCGCGTCGATCGTGCCCTCGAACGGGTCGGGATGGCCCTGCACGAGCGTGTGGTAGATCTTGCTCACCTCGCGGGACCGGAACGCCCGCTTCAGGGCGGTGTAGGCCGGCTCGCTCTTGGCGACGACCATCAGGCCCGAGGTGCCGACGTCCAGCCGCTGCACAATGCCCTGCCGCTCGGCCGCGCCCGAGGTCGAGATGCGGAAGCCGGCCGCGGCGAGGTGCTCGACCACGGAGGGCCCGTCCCAGCCCAGGCTCGGGTGGGCGGCGACACCGGCCGGCTTGTCCACCACGACCAGGTCGGCGTCGTCGTGGACGATGGTGATCCCGGCCACCTCCTTCGGCACCACCGAGACCGTCGGTGCCGTCGTCACCTCGACCTCGAGCAGGTCGCCGGCGCGGACGCGGTGGGACTTGCCCACCGGAGTGGAGTTCACCTGCACGCCCCCGGTCTCGGCGAGGTCACCGATCCGGCTGCGGGACAGCCCGGTCATCCGGGCGGCCGCCGCGTCGACGCGTTCCCCGTCCAGCCCGTCCGGCACCAGCCAGACGCTACTCATCGCCCGCGTCGTCCCGGTCCTCGAGGCGGACGCCGGCCGGCGAGACCTTCGTGAT
>JBDHZJ010000200.1:0-5166 GCA_039811825.1 Propionicimonas sp. | reverse complement strand
CCCATCGGCTTGATCGCCCGCTGGCCCATCGCGGTGTCGAACACCTCGTAGTGCTCCGGCTTCAGGCCGGGCGCGTTCACCACGTGGCCGTTGCCGGAGATGTAGTCGACGATCGCCTCGACGGTCTCCTCCGCGTAGCCGAGCTTGTGCAGCGCCCGCGGGATCGTCTGGTTGACGATCTGCATCGACCCGCCGCCGACCAGCTTCTTGAACTTCACCAGCGAGAAGTCCGGCTCGATGCCGGTGGTGTCGCAGTCCATCATGAAGCCGATCGTGCCGGTGGGCGCCAGCACGGACGCCTGGGCGTTGCGGAAGCCGTTCTTCGAACCCAGCGCCACGACCTGCGCCCACTCCGCGCCGGCGGCGGCGTGCACCGGGCTGTCGAGGTCGTTGAACGTCCGCACGTCGTCGTTCGCCGCCTGGTGCTTGCGCATCACCCGCTGGTGGGCCGACGCGTTGCGGGCATAGCCGTTGTACGGACCCACCACCGCGGCCAGCTCGGCCGAGCGGCGGTACGACACCGCGGTCATCAGCGATGTGATGGACGCTGCCAGCGCCCGGCCGCCCTCGGAGTCGTAGCCGCGACCGACCGCCATCAGCAGGGCACCCAGGTTCGCGTACCCGATGCCCAACTGGCGGAAGTTCCGGGTGGTCTCGCCGATCGGCTCGGTCGGGAAGTCCGCGAAGCAGATCGAGATGTCCATCGCGGTGATGATCAGCTCGGTCGCCTTGACGAACAGCGCGACGTCGAAGGTGTCGTCGGAGCGCAGGAACTTGAGCAGGTTCAGGCTGGCCAGGTTGCACGAACTGTTGTCGAGGCTCATGTACTCGCTGCACGGGTTGGACGCGGTGATCCGGCCCGACTCCGGGTTCGTGTGCCACGCGTTGATCGTGTCGTCGTACTGCAGGCCCGGGTCCGCGCACTCCCACGCGGCCTCGGAGATCTTGCCGAACAGGTCACGGGCGTCGACGGTCTCGATCACCTCGCCGTCCATCCGGCCCCGCAGCCCGAACTCGGCGCCCTCCTCGACCGCACGCATGAACTCGTCGCTCACCCGCACCGAGTTGTTCGCGTTCTGGTACTGGACGGACACGATGTCCTTCCCGCCCAGGTCCATGTCGAAGCCGGCGTCGCGCAGCGCGCGGATCTTGTCCTCCTCGCGCGCCTTCGTCTCCACGAACTCGTAGATGTCGGGGTGGTCGACGTCCAGCACGACCATCTTCGCGGCGCGCCGGGTGGCGCCACCGGACTTGATCGTGCCCGCGGACGCGTCCGCGCCCCGCATGAACGAGACCGGGCCGGACGCGGTGCCGCCCGAGGACAGCAACTCCTTGGACGAGCGGATCCTCGACAGGTTCAGCCCGGCGCCCGAACCGCCCTTGAAGATGAACCCCTCCTCCTTGTACCAGTTCAGGATGGAGTCCATCGAGTCGTCGACGCTCAGGATGAAGCAGGCGCTCACCTGCTGCGGGCTCGCCGTACCCACGTTGAACCAGACCGGGGAGTTGAAGCTGAAGTACTGGTTCAGCAGCATCCAGGTCAGCTCGTGCTCGAACACCTCCGCGTCCTCACCGGAGGCGAAGTAGCCGTTCTCCTCGCCCGCCTTCCGGTACGTGGTCACCACCCGGTCGATCAGCGTCTTCAGGCTCGCCTCCCGCTGCGGCGTGCCCAGCGCCCCGCGGAAGTACTTCGTGGTCACGATCGTGGACGCATTCAGGCTCCAGAAGTCCGGGAACTCCACCCCGCGCTGCTCGAAGACGTGCTCACCGGTCTTCCAGTTGGTCTGCACGACGTCGCGCGACTCCCAGGTGACCTCGTCGTAGGGGTGCACGCCGGGGGTGGTGAAGACCCGGTTGATCTTCAGGCCCGGCGACTTCCGGCCACCCCTCGCGGGTGCCTTCGCGGTCTCGGTCATGGTTGGGCTGCCTTTCGGGTTGGGAGGGTGGAACGAGGTCAGTTCGTGACCAGCGCCGAGCGGCGCAGGGTTTCGATCTCGGTCTCGAAATCCTCGACCGAGTCGTAGTGCTTGTAGACCGAGGCGAATCGCAGGTACGCCACCGAGTCGAGTTCGCTCAGCGGACCGAGGATGGCCAGACCCACCTCATCGGCCGGGATCTCCGCCTGCCCGCTGGCCCGCAGCGTCTCCTCCACGCGCTGGCCCAGCCGGGCCAGGTCGGCTTCGGAGACCGGACGGCCCTTGCAGGCCTTCGCCACCCCGTTGACGACCTTCTCGCGGGAGAAGGGCTCCACCACTCCGGAACGCTTCACGACCACCAGTTGCATCTGCTCCAGGGTGGTGAACCGCCGCTCGCAGGACGGGCACTGGCGGCGCCGGCGAATGCTGGTGCCGTCCTCGGCCACCCGGCTGTCCAGAACCCTGGTGTCGGTGTGGCGGCAGAACGGGCAGTGCACTTCTGGACCCCTTCCTGGGGATCATCCGGTGGATGGTGTGTGGATAACCCTGTGGGTCATGACCACTATCTGTGGAGGAACCACAACGCTGTAACTACTAGATGTAGAGGTTATGCCTCGAGCGGCACCCTCGCAAGACCTGTCCGCGCGCGTGTCGCGACCGATGGGCCGAATTGCGCACGCCGACCGGTCGGCGTGCGACCGGTCGGCGTGACCTCCCCCGGGTTCAGCCCTGCGCGACGACCGCCACCGGCACCTGCGGGGCGGCCGGGACGGGCGCGTCGCTCACCGAGAGGAACGCCCCGACCAGCACCACCGCGGACACCGCCACGACGGACAGGAACAGCAGTACGGCCACGGCGATGCCGCGATCGGTGAGCTGCCAGGCGTCCGCCGCCGGGCGGGCGGACGGACGGACCCCCGGCCGCGTCGCCGGCGCGGACCGGAGTTGCGGCGCGGCCACGCCCTCGGGCCGACCCCCCGGCGACCCGGCCCGCTGCGGCCGCGCCTGCGGCCCGCGCTCGACGTGCCGCCAGCGCGCCGGCTGCGGACGGGTGGGGGCCGTGATGACCAGGTCGTCTACCAGCAGCGCGCTCATGGCTTCTCCTTCGTCTCGCACAGGTGTTCGATATCAGTTCTAGCCCAACCTGCCGTGCAGATCAAGCACATTCGAACAACTGTTCGCCCGCGTGTCGGACTGGAAGAAGCCTCGCACCCGCCTCTGACACTTTTCCGCGAGCCGGGTGTGCGCACCCCGCCTCAGCGGTCGGCCAGCCAGGCCTTCGCCTGCCGGGCGCCGTACGTGCGGTCGGCGCGGTTGATGGATGCCCGGCTGGCCAGGTTCACGCCTGCCCGGGCCGCTGCGGCCTTCGCCCTGGCCGTGGTCAGGTCGGGCGCTACGAAGCCCTGGTGGTCGATCGAGGCGTCCAGCCCTGCGTACGCGCGCTGCTGCGCGGCCAGCGTGCGGCCCGAGGCCACCGCGCGCCGCACGATCGCGGCACTGAGGGTGCTCGTGCCGCCCACGGTGGAGCTGACCAGCGGGTAGTAGCCACTCCGCTGCCCGGTCCGGTTCGGGTGGTAGCTCTCGTCGACCGGGTACGACAGGCCGTTCAGCCACTCCGGAGAGTCGCACACCGCGTGCCCGATGAAGCGGCTGGTCGGATTGGCGAACGCGAATCCGGCCGCCGTCGCCGCACTCGCCAGCCTGGCGTTCATCAGGTCGGCCGTCTGGTTGAGCGCCGTCTCCTCGCTGCGCGAGAACCAGGTGAACAGGTCGCAGTCGGTGCCGTTGAACAGCCTCGGGTAGCCCACGACCGTGACCGAGGCGTTCGGTGCCCTGGTCCGGATCGCCGCGTACAGCGTCGCCAGCCGACCCGGCAGGGTACTGGTGATGTAGCCCTGCGCCGTCGAGATCTTGCCGAAGCAGTTGCTCATCCAGCTCGGCAGTGCGCACTCGGTCAGGACCGAGGTGAAGCCGGCGTCGTTGCCACCGACCGAGATCGTGACGTAGTCGGTTGCCGAGGACAGCGCCGAGAGCTGGCTGCCGGTCACGTCGGACACCGTCGCACCGGCACACGCACGGAAGTTCAGCGCGTATCCCTTCGCCGCGGCGATCAGGCTCGGGTAGGCGTAGACGGAACGCTTGCAGTCGGTGCCGTCGGAGAGGTAGCTGCGCGTCCCGAGGCCCGAGGAGTAGGAGTCACCCAGGGCGACGTAGGACGGGGTGGCCGCCTCCGCCACCGGGGCGGAGAGCACGCCTGACAGTGCGACCAGCGCACCGAGCAGGACAACGAGGAGCTTCTTCGACACCGACATCGCGGCCTCCGTTTCAGGGGTGGCTGGCACTGTCGCCAGGCGGTCTGGACGCTACTCCCGCGACACCGTCCGGCAACAGTGCACCTTCGGACACCTTCGGGACGGCACCGCCTGCAGTTCCTGCGACACGCTCGAACAGGTGTTTGAATCCGCGGACGGGTCCGGCTAGCGTGCTGTGCATGGCAAGGAAGGCAGAACCCCCGGCCCGCAAGCGAGGCCGTCCGCGCAAGGAAGACATCGCCGCCCAGCTCGGCACCAAGGTGAGCCAGCTGCCCGACGGGCCGGTGGACGCCGAGGGCCTGACCGCCCGCCAGCGCCGCATCCTCGAGGTCATCCGCGACGACCTGGTCAGCCGGGGTTATCCGCCGACCGTCCGCGAGATCGCCGACCGGGCCGGCCTGGCGTCGTCCTCCTCGGCCGCGCACCAGCTCAAGGTGCTGCAGGCCAAGGGCTTCATCTTCCGCGATCCGCACCGTCCGCGCGCGCTCGAGGTGCGGCTGCCCGAGACGATGTCGGTGAGCGGCGTACCCACGCTGGAGCCAGTCGAGCCCGACCTGCCCGCCCCGAGCGCGCCCAGCGTGCGGGTGCCGATCCTCGGCCGGATCGCTGCCGGCGGCCCGATCCTGGCCGAACAGGCCGTGGAGGACGTGTTCACGCTTCCCCGCCAGCTGGTCGGCGAGGGCACGCTGTTCCTGCTCGAGGTGAAGGGCGACTCCATGGTGGACGCCGCGATCTGCGACGGCGACTACGTGGTCGTCCGGCAGCAGCCCGACGCCAGCAACGGCGAGATCGTCGCGGCCCTGCTCGATGACGAGGCCACGGTGAAGACGCTGAAGCGCACCCTGGACAAGGTGTGGCTGCTCCCCCACAACCCGGCCTACGAGCCCATCGACGGCACCAACGCCTCGATCATGGGCAAGGTGGTCGCGGTGCTGCGC
>JBDHZJ010000199.1:0-5177 GCA_039811825.1 Propionicimonas sp. | reverse complement strand
CGTCGGCGATCTCGCGCCAGTGCCGCTGGATGGCGTCCAGTTCGGGCCGGTTCCACCACGGGTGGCCCGGGTAGAAGGTGGCCACGCCGAGACCGGTCGCCGGGTCGACCGGGGTGTCCGGGTAGGTCATGTCCTTCGCGAGCCCGTCCGCCACATCGACTCGCAGGCCGTCCACCCCCCGGTCGAACCAGAACCGGATCACGTCGTCGAAGAACTCCGTGACCGCGGGGTTCGCCCAGTTCCAGTCCGGCTGCTCGGGCGCGAACATGTGCAGGTACCACTGCTCGGGGCCGTCCGGGCCGGCCACGCGCTCCCAGGCCGACCCGCCGAACAGCGAACCCCAGTTGGTGGGCGGTTCGGCACCGTCGGGACCCCGGCCGTCGGCGAAGTGGAACAACGCCCGTTCGGGCGAACCGGGTCCCGCCGCCAGGGCCGCCTGGAAGGCCGGGTGGGTGTTGGCGCTGTGGTTCGGGACGAGGTCGATCAGCACCTTGAGGCCGCGAGCGTGGGCGGCGGCGAGGAACGCGTCCGCGTCGGCGAGGGTGCCGAACATCGGCGAGATGTCGCAGTAGTCGGCGACGTCGTAGCCGCCGTCCGCCATCGGGGACGGGTACCACGGGCTCACCCAGACCGCGTTCACTCCGAGGGACTGCAGGTGGTCGAGTTTGTCGATCATGCCGGGCACGTCGCCGGTGCCGTCGTTGTTCGCATCCGCGAACGAGCGGGGGTAGATCTGGTAGACGACGGCATCACGCCACCACGGGCGGTCAAGGCTGGTCACGGGGCCCCAGCCTAGGGGCCACGCTGCTGCGTCCCCAATCGCCGAACGCCTCCGTTCCCGTCGACCGCCTCCGCTCGAGCACGGGCGTTCGACCGGAACGGGGGCGCTCGATGCCGAGGCGGACGTGGAGCACCGGCTCGCTACGGAATCACGTCCGACGCAGGTCCGAGGACGCCCGGACGATCAGCTCGGGCTCGAACACCGTGTGCGGGTGCTCGGTGAGCAGCAGGTCGGCGGCGGCCCAGCCGAGCTGGCGCATCGGCTGGCGCACCGAGCTCAGCGGCGTCATCAGCTCCGCGGCGAAGTACAGGTCGTCGTAGCCCACCACGGCCATGTCGCCGGGGATCGACAGGCCGCGCACCCGCAGTTCCCGCATCGCACCGAGGGCGACGATGTCGTTCATCGCGAACACCGCCGTCGGGGTGGGCCCGGACGCCTCCAGCGCCTCGATCAGGCCGCGCTGGCCCTCGTTCGAGGTGATGTTGGGCAGGTTCACCACCTGCAGCACCTCGATCGGGTCGAGCCCGGCGGCCTGGACGGCCTCGACGGCGCCGCGCAGGCGGTGCCGGGTCTGCTGCAGGTCGGGCGGTCCGGCGAGGTAGAGGATCCGCCGGTGGCCCTGCCCGAGCAGGTGGCTGATCGCCTGGCGTCCGCCGGAGACGTGGTCGACACCCACCGACGTGTGCTGGGTGCTGTGGGAATCCATCAGCACCGAGGGGATCCCGAGCCGGCGCAGGTCGCCCAGTCGCTGCATGGTGGAGGCCATCGGCGTGACCAGCACGCCGCGCACACCCTGCTCGGCGAGCAGGCGGAGGAACTGCGCCTCGCGCTGCGGGTCCTCGTCGGAGGAGCACAGGATCAGGGTGTGGTCGTCATCGGCGAGGCGGTCCTCGATCCCGCGGGCGAGTTCGGTGTAGTACGGGTTGCCCACGTCCATCACGATCGCGCCGACCGTGCGCGACACCCCCGCCCGCAGTTGCCGTGCGGACGCGTTCCGGTGGAAGTTGAGCTGGGTCATCGCCTGCTCGACCCTGGCCCGGGTCTTCTCGGTGACCGACTCGGGGCGGTTGAGCACGTTGGACACGGTGCCGACCGACACGCCGGCCAGTTGCGCGACGTCCTTCACACTCGCCCGTTGTGCGGTCATCGGAGTCCTTCCTGCGACTGGCCCGAGCATAACCATCGACCTCGGCGTAACGGCGCAGAATCGCCCAAACTGCTGAATCGATTCATGATCGCCCATCCCGCGGCCGCGGCATCAGCACAGGTTCCACCGGTCCTCGAGCGACGAGAGCCTGCGGGGTCGGCTACGGTGTGCTCATGCTTCCGGTTCCTGCCTTCCTCCCGCTGGAGACCCTGCCGAGTTGGCCGACGGTGACGGACCCGACGGCGCTGGAGATGCTCACGCTGACGATCTTCATCCCGTTCGGCATCGGGGCCGTGCTCACGGTCCTGATCATGGGCCCCGTCTGGCGGGCGAAGAGCGAGTAGCGCCGGCCACCATGTCGCGATCCGGCCACCCGACGCCGGACGTGTGACACCTGAGCACCCTGGGACGCCGTCCGCGGCCAGATCGCGACAGCATGCGGCGGGGCTGCCCGTGACGTGATTCGGCCACGGAAGCCGTCACACCTGTCACACCCGTCACGCAGGCGCCGTTGCGTGGCCGGATTGCGACACGGTTCAGCGGACGGCGGCCTCCTGGCAGCGCAGGGCGCGCTCGGCGTCGTCACGGTGCTCGGTCACCTGGCGCAGCACGGAGTCGCTGAGCGGGGTGCCCTGCAGCCACAGGTCGAGCAGCTGGAGCGTCGGACGGTCGGCGAGCGGGCTCGGGAAGAGCCGGCCGAGCACGTGCTGCTTGATCGCCGAACTGCGGTCGGCCCAGCCGTCGGCGCCCTCCGAGATGGCCTTCGCCACGTCGAGGTAGCGCTGCACGTACGGACGCAGCACCTCCTCCTGCTCGAACTGCCAGAACCGCACGCACACCTGGAAGTGGGTCTCGTTCGGCACGTCGTCGGCCTCGGTCGTGAGCAGCCACGCCGCGGCCTTGGCCTGTGCGGTGGGCTGGGCGGCCCGCGCGCCGGCGGCCTGCTCGGCGCCGCGCGCGGTCGCGTCCCGGGCCAGTTCGGCGTCGATCTCGGCGTCCCCGGCAACGCCGAGGCGGGCCAGGTTGGTCAGGATCAGCCAGCGCAGGTCGGTGTCCACCGCCAGGCCCTGCGGCGCCTCGTGGCCCGCGAGCCACGCCTGCAGCAGCTGGACGACGGCGTCGGAGCGCGCCGCGTTGGCCAGCGCCCGGGCGAAGGCGAGCTGGTGGTCCGAACCGGGCTCGGCCTCCTTCAGCAGGCGGGCGAGCCCGGCCACGAAGCGCTCGTTGAGGTCGACCCGGGTCTCGCGCGGCGCGTAGTAGTCGATCGCGGTGCGGGCCTGGGCCAGCACCCCCTGGACGGCGGTGAGGTCGGTCTCCACCCCGACGCCGGACAGCGCGAGCGTGACGAAGTCGGACGCCGGCAGCTCGGCGTCGCGGCACATGTCCCAGCTGGCCCCCCAGCACAGGGCGCGGCTGAGTGCGTCGTCCAGCTTGCCGAACCCGTTCACCACGGTGGCCAGCGACAGCGGGTCGAGCCGGATCTTCGCATAGGTGAGGTCGTCGTCGTTGAGCAGGATCAGCGCGGGACGCGGCTGGCCGACCAGTTCGGGCAGTTCGGTCACCTCGCCGGCGATGTCCACCTCGGCACGATGGACGCGGACGAGCCGTCCGTCCTGCTCGGAGTACAGGCCGACGGCGAGCCGGTGGTGCCGCAGGGTGGGCCAGGCGGCGGGCGCCACCTGGCGGATCGCGAACCGGGAGAAGTTGCCGGCGTCATCCACGTCGAACTCGGCCCAGATGGTGTTCACGCCGGCCGCCTGCAGCCACTCGGCGGCGAAGTGCGACAGGTCGCGTCCGGACGCCTCGGTGAGCGCGGCGAGCAGGTCGGACAGCTGCGTGTTGCCCCAGGCATGCTTCTCGAAGTACGCGCGCACGCCGGCGAGGAAGGCGTCCTGGCCGACGAAGGCGACCAGCTGCCGCAGCACGGACGCGCCCTTGGCGTAGGTGATGCCGTCGAAGTTCAGTTCCACGGCGGCGAGGTCGACCATGTCCGCGGCGACCGGGTGGGTGGACGGCAGCTGGTCCTGCCGGTAGGCCCAGTTCTTGCGGCTGTTGGTGAAGGTGGCCCACGGGTCGTCGCGCTCGGCGCCCTTCGCGCGGATCTCGGCTTGGCAGAAGTGGGACGCCCACTCGGCGAACGACTCGTTCAGCCACAGGTCGTCCCACCAGGTCATCGTGACCAGGTCGCCGAACCACATGTGCGCGAGCTCGTGCAGGATCGTGTTGTCCCGCGCCTCGTAGGCCGCGTTGGTGACCCGCGAGCGGTACAGGTACTCGTCGCGGATGGTCACGCAGCCGGCGTTCTCCATGGCGCCCGCGTTGAACTCGGGCACGAAGACCTGCGCGTAGTCGGCGAACGGGTACGGCCTGCCGAAGTGCTCCTCGAACACCTCGAAGCCGGCCTTGGTGGTGGCCAGGATGCGCTCGGCGTCGAGGTGGGCCGCCACCGACTGCCGGCATGAGACGGACAGCGGGATCTCCGCACCGGTGCCGGTGTAGCTGTCGTGGACGGTGTGGAACTTCCCGGCGATCAGCGCGGTGATGTAGGTGGAGACCGGGGGAGTGGTGGCGAAGGACCAGCGGGCGAGGCCGTCCTCCAGCGGCGCGGGCTCGACCTCGGGCGAGTTCGACAGCACCGTCCAGTCGTCCGGCGCGATCACGGTCAGGGTGAAGGTCGCCTTCAGGTCGGGCTGCTCGAAGCAGGCGTACATGCGGCGGGCGTCCGCGGTCTCGAACTGGCTGTAGCAGTAGACGAGACCGTCGACGGGGTCGACGAAGCGGTGCAGGCCCTCCCCGGTGCGGCTGTAGCGGCACAGCGCGGACACGGTGAGCTCGTGGTCGCCCGGCTCGGTGGTGAACTGCAGCTTGTGCCCGTCGAAGTCGCCCTCGAGCAGCGCCCGCCCGTCCAGCGTGGCGGCCAGCAGGCGGTCGGCGATCAGGTTGATCCAGCTCGGCCCGCCCTGGCTGGTGAACCTCACGGTGGAGGTCGAGACGAAAGTGGCGCTCGGGTCGTACTCGCCGGCGTCGGGAACGCGTCCGGAGAGGTCGACGGTGACGTCGTAGCTGTGCGTGCCGATCTGGCCCGAGCGCGTGGCGGCTTCGGCCCGAGTGATGTTAGCCGGGTACATGCAACCTCACTGACTAGGGGTGATGGAACCTGTGTCCCTCGTTCTCACGGTCACGCGAGGCTACCGGAGTTGACCCGCGCGCTCACAACATACCCCGGAGGGCACCGGTTCAACGGCGGTT
>JBDHZJ010000198.1:0-5195 GCA_039811825.1 Propionicimonas sp. | reverse complement strand
ATCCTGATCACGATCCTGGTGCTCACCGGGTTCCGGAAGGCCGTGTTCAACGCGGTGCCGCGCGCGCTGCGCGCCGCGATCTCGGTCGGGATCGGCCTGTTCATCGCGTTCATCGGCCTGGTCGACGCCGGTGTGGTGCGCCCGGGCGCCGGCACCCCGGTGCAACTGGGCATCAACGGTGCCCTCGAGGGCTGGCCGATCGCGATCTTCCTGCTCGTGCTGCTCTTGCTGATCACCCTGTACGTGCGCAAGGTGAAGGGCGCGATGCTGATCGCGATCATCGCCGGCACCGTGCTCGCCGTGGTCGTGGAGTCCGTGCTCGCCATCGGCGGCAAGACCGACGACAATCCGGCCGGCTGGATGCTGAACGTGCCGGCGATGGGCGAGTTCCACGCCCCGAACCTCGGCCTGCTCGGCCGGGTGGACATGATCGGCGGCTTCACCTCCGCGGCCGGTGCGGGCGCGCTGCTCGGCATCGTGCTGCTGGTCTTCTCGCTGCTGCTCAGCGACTTCTTCGACACCATGGGCACGATCGTCGCGGTCGGTGCCGAGGGCGACATGCTCGGTGAGGACGGCAACCCGCCGCACACGCAGGAGATCCTGCTGGTGGACTCGGTGGCCGCGATCGCGGGTGGCCTCGGCTCGGTGTCGTCCAACACCTCCTACATCGAGTCGGCGGCCGGTGTCGGCGAGGGCGCGCGTACCGGCATCGCGTCCATCGTCACCGGCATCGCGTTCCTGCTCAGCCTGTTCCTGGCGCCGCTGGTGAACATGGTTCCCTCCGAGGCGGCCGCCCCAGCACTGTTCTTCGTCGGCTTCCTGATGATGTCGCAGGTCGTGCATGTCGACTGGGAGGACCCGGAGGAGGGCATCCCGGCGTTCCTGACCATGGTGCTGATGCCGTTCACCTACTCGATCACCACCGGGATCGGTGCGGGCTTCATCGCGTTCGCGGTGATCAAGCTGATCCGGGGCAAGGGCAAGGAGGTGCACCCGCTGATGTACGGCGTGGCGGTCGCCTTCGTCCTCTACTTCGCACAGGGGATCATCGCCAGCCTGATCGGCTGAGGACGGTCCCATGACCTCGATCGCGGTGCTCGGTGCCGGCGTGATGGCCTCTGCGCTCACCATGCCGGCCCGGGACAACGGGCACGAGGTGCGCCTGGTCGGCACCCACCTCGACGGGGACGTCATCGACTCGATCCGGGCCACGCGGGTGCACCCGGTGCTCGGCGTCGCCCTCGACGAGGGCGTCCGGGCGTACCACTTCGCCGAGGCGGCGCAGGCCGTCGCCGGAGCGGACGTGGTGATGCTCGGCGTCAACTCCTTCGGCATCGACTGGGCCGGCGAGCAGCTGGCCCGGCTGCTGGAGCCCGGCCAGCGGGTGCTGGTGGTGACCAAGGGCCTGCACGCGGCAGCCGACGGCACCCTGAGCATCCTGCCGCACGTGCTGAAGCGGGCGGTCGGCCCGGTCGGGGAGCAGGTGACCTGGTCGGCGATCGTCGGGCCGTGCATCGCCGGCGAGCTCGCCGTGCGGCGGCCCAGCTGCGTGGTGTTCACCGGCGAGGACCAGGCCACGCTGGACCACCTGGCCGGGCTGTACCGCACCGGCTACTACCACGTGTGGACCTCCACCGACTTCGTCGGGCACGAGGTCGGCGCGGCCACCAAGAACGTGTTCGCGTTCGCGCAGGGCTTCGCGGACGGGATCCTCACCGCGCGGGGCGAGCGCGACGCGCCGTACGTGATGTTCAACTACTCGGCGGCGCTGTTCGCGGAGGGGGCGCGGGAGATCCGCCAGTTCATCGGCCTGCTCGGCGGCGACCCGGTCACCACCGACGGGCTCGGCGGGGTGGGCGACATGTACGTCACCTCGATGGGCGGGCGCAACGTCAAGGCCGGCGGCTTCGTCGGCCGGGGCATCCCGTTCTCGGAGGTGCGCGCGGTGCACATGAAGGGGATCACGCTCGAGGGCGTCGCCGCGATCGGGGTGATCGGGACGGCGCTGGAGCGGCTCACCGAGCGGGGCGTGGTCGCGTCCACCGACTTCCCGCTGGTCCGGTTCCTGCACGAGGTGGTGGCCCGGGACGCGATCGCGGACGTGCCGTTCGAGCGCTTCTTCGGCGGCGAACCGGTGTAGCCGGCCCGCGGATGCGGCACAGTGGCAGTCATCCGGGGCGAGGAGGCCGGCGGTGAAGGTCCTGCTGATGTCGATCGGCACCCGAGGCGACTGCGAGCCGTTCCTCGGGGTGGGCGGGCTGCTGCGCGAGCGTGGCGTCGACGTGGTCTGCGCGTTCCCCGAGCAGTACCGGGCACTCGCGGAGGACGCCGGGTTCGCGTTCCGGTCGCTGGGCGCGGCGTTCCTCGACCTGCTGGACAGCGAGGCGGGCCGGCTGGCGATGGGCAGCGGGAAGGGCGGTCTGGAGAAGCTGCGCGCCACCCTGGCGGTGAGCCGCAGGGCGATCCCGATCCAGGAGGACATGGTCGACGTCCAGCACGAGATCGTCACCGGGGTGGACCCGGACGTGATCGTGTTCCACTCGAAGGTGACCTACCCGGTGCCGTGGAGCCTGGCGACGGGCGGACGGATCGTGCTGCTCTCGACGGTGCCGTGCCTGTTCCACGAGGTGGCCGGACGCCCGAACGTCGGGATCAGCGTGAACCTGGGTCCGCTGAACCCGCTGACCTACCGGCTGGTCACGTTCGCGACCTCGATCGCGGTGAGGACGGCGGCGAAGCGGTACTTCCCCCGGCAGTTCTCCCGGCGCCGGATCGGGCAGGAGCTGCTCCGGATGCCGATCGCCTACGGGGTGTCCACGGCGCTGTTCCCGCGTCCGTCCGACTGGCCGGCGAACGCGATCGTGGCCGGTTTCCAGGAGCGCGACCAGGCGTCCGGCTTCATCCCGGAACCGGCGCTGGCGGAGTTCCTCGCGGCGCACGACAAGGTGCTGTTCGTGACCTTCGGCAGCATGGTGAACTCCGATCCCGCGGGGAAGACGGCCCTGTTCGCCAGGGTGCTGGCCGGGCTGGGCATCCCCGCGGTGGTCAACACCTCCGGCGGCGGGTTCGCCGTCCCCGACGGGTTCGACCGCTCGATGCTGTACTTCACCGACTCGGTGCCCTACGACTGGGCGTTCCCGCGGATGTACGCGGTGGTGCACCATGGCGGCGCGGGCACGACCCACTCGGCGCTGCGGGCCGGCTGCGCGACGATGGCCGTCCCGCACGCCGCCGACCAGCCGCTGTGGGACGACCTGATCGCGGCTTCCGGGGCCGGACCGCACGGCATCCCGGTCGCGAAGCTGCGCGAGGACGTGCTCACCGACCGGCTGCGGGACCTGTTCACCAACCCCGGCTACCGGGCCGCCGCCGAACGGATCGCCGCCGAGATGGCCCGGGAGGACCACGCCGACGAGCTGTTCCGGTTCATCACCGGTGACGCCGACGCTAGCCCCGGAGCGCCATCTGCTCGGTGATCCAGCGCGCCGTCTCCCGCGGGCACGCACCTGGTTCGCTGAAGCTGACCGCGAACACGCCGGTGATCTCGGTGAGGGTCGGGACGCCGCGGAGCCCGAGGATCTCGTCCGCCTCCGCCGCGTAGGCGTCCGGCGCCGCTCCGTCCGCGACCAGCCCCACGGGGTCGGCCTCGGCGAGGATCCGGATCAGTTCGTTGCGCGTGATGGCCACGGCGAGAGCCTAGGCCACGACGTGGGCCCGTCTCGCTACGGTGCTGCCATGACCAGCGAGGGCAGGGACACGAGCAGGTTCGGCGACGACCCGGGTGGCCTGTGGGCTGCGGTCGAGGCGATGGAGCAGCGACCGTTCCCGATTCTCGACGCCCAGCGCGCCTGGGCGCGTGCCGTCGAGGCGGACTTCCCGCCCGGCGGCGACATCACCTGCGACCCGTGGACGCTGATGCCGATGGGCGCGATGAGCATCATCACGATCGGCGCGGTGGGGCCGAGTCCCGACCTGCTGAAGGTCGCGCTGGACCGCGCGTCCGACCGGATGGCGCTCGTGTTCGACAACGGGTGGGAGGCCACCGACGACGCCCTCGAGGCGGGCGAGCCGCCGGACTGGTTCGACCCGGACCTCGAGGCGGGCGAGGAGCCCTACAACCCCAACTACGTGTCCGGCGCCGAGCGGTTCGGCGACGTGGCGGGCATCGCCGACATCGACACGAAGGGCGAGCGGTTCCCGTGGATGTTCCGGACCTTCCTGCGGATCGTGGCCGAGGAGCTTCGTGCCGCCGACGCCGTTCCGTCCCGGATCATCCCGTTCCTCACCGCGGACCGGCTGGCCAGCATGCGCGAGAAGGGCCTCACCTACCCGCCGCACGAGCAGTTGGTCTGACGCCGCGCGCTACGGCCGCCCGCGTCCGGGGGCCTGGATCCGCACCCGCATGAGGAGACCAGGCCCGAACTCGGTCTCCCACGTGCCGATGGTCTCGAAGCCGCAGGCCTCGTAGAACCCCTCGGCATGGGGATTGCCGATCACGTGCAGCCATCCCGCGGAGTGGTCCCGGCCGTACTCCATCGCGCGCTCCACCAGCCGGCGGCCCACGCCACCGCGCCACCGGGAGGGTTCGACGAACAGCCCGTCGAGTTCGGTCTGCCCGTCGTCACGGTCGGCAACGGCGGAGAAGCCGAGGACGGTTCCCGCGCGCTCCGCCACGAAGACCTGTCCGTCGGCGATCTGCCGGGACGGGATCGTGATCACCCCGGGATGGGCGAGGACGGACGCCCGGTCCCCGGGGTTCGCGAGGGAGGCTCGCAGCTGGAGCGCTTCGAGCAACTCGCGCTCGTCGGCCCGCGCGAGCCTGATCGTGACGGCCACGCCGGGGTCGAGTGCCATGGGTTCACTGTGCCACGCGGGTCGCCGAATCCCGGTGCGGGGCCGCCTTCACCCGGCAACAGGTGGCCGCACCGGCGACCTGACCCGGGTCACTCCTGGTGCAGGGCGGCGACCACGTCCAGCTTCGCCGCGGACCGCGCCGGGCCCAGCGCGGCGAGCACGCCGAAGGTGACTCCGACCACGACCGTGGCGGTCAGGCCCGACCACGGGAACTCATACGGCATCTCCCAGCCGAGCCCGCGCATCGCCGCGACCAGGGCGTAGCCCAGCCAGAGCCCTGCGATCGCGCCGAAGCCGGTGCCGATCACGCTCAGCAGCAGCGACTCCGCCATCACCATCCG
>JBDHZJ010000197.1:0-5242 GCA_039811825.1 Propionicimonas sp. | reverse complement strand
CCGCTGGTGCTGCGGGTCGGGCGCGGCGTCCGGTTGAGCGAACCCGGACGCGTCGTCGCCCGGCACGCCGGCCCGATCCTCGCCGCCCTGACCGCCGCCGAGGACGAACTGGCCAGGCTCGTCGAACACGCCACCGGGACCGTCCGCGTGGCGGCCTTCCCGAGCGCGTCCTCCACGATCGTGCCGACCCTGATCGCCCGCCTCGCCGATCGACACCCCGGCCTGCACCTGGCCTATACCGAGGCGGAGCCGCCGGAGGCGCTGGAGATGCTGGCCGACGGCAGCCTCGACCTCGCGATCACGTTCAGCTTCCCCGGCGATCCCGCCGATCCGCACGCCGACCTGGTCGGCACCACCACCGTCCCGCTGTTCGACGACCCGGTGGCCGTGGTGCTGCCGGCCGGGCACCACCTTGCCCACGAGGCCACCGTGCGTCTGGACGCGCTGTCCGACGCGGCCTGGATCGCCGGCTGCCCGCTGTGCCGCGGCCACCTGCTGGCCGCCTGCGGCTCGGTCGGGGTGAGCCCCCGGATCACCCACGCCACCGACAACTCGGTGGCCGTGCTCGGCCTGGTCGCAGCCGGGGTGGGGGTGGCGATGCAACCGCGGCTCGCCCTCGAACCGCTCGAACTGCCGGCCGGCGCGGCAGTGCACGAGGCGTTGCCGGCCAGCGACCGCAGCGTGCAGGCCGTGCTGGTCCGGGGCGCGGAGGCGGTGCCGACGGTCGGTGCCGTCCTGGCCACGCTGGTCGACGTGACCGCCGACCGGCGTCAGGACAGCCAGCGCAGCAGCGCGTCCCGGCAGGTGTAGAGGTCGGCGACCGGGCAGCACTCGTCGTCGGCGTGGGCCTTGCCCGGGTCCGCGGGCCCGAAGTTCACCGCAGGGACGCCGAGCGCGCTGAACCGGGCCACGTCCGTCCAGCCGTACTTCGGCCGGGCCGGCCCGCCCACCGCGGCGAGGAACTCCTGCGCGATCGGACGGTCGAGCCCGGGACGGGCACCGAGCGCGAAATCGGTGAAGTCCAGGTCGTAGCCGGCGAAGACGGCGCGGCAGTGCTCCTTCGCGTCCGCCTCGTCGCGATCGGGCGCGAACCGGAAGTTCACGGTGAGCGTGGCCGCGTCCGGGATCACGTTGCCCGCGATGCCGCCCTCGATGCCCACGGCGTTCAGGCCCTCGCGGTAGATCAGCCCGTCCACCTCGACCTGCCGCGGCTCGTAGGCGGCCAGGCGGGCCAGCGGCTCAGCGAGGTCATGGATGGCGTTGTGCCCCAGCCAGGCACGGGCGGAGTGCGCGGCCACGCCACGGGTGGCGACGGTGAACCGGAGCGTGCCCTGGCAGCCGCCCTCCACCTGCGCGGACGTGGGCTCCATCAGCACGGCGAGGTCGCCGGCGAGCCACTCGGGGTGCTCCCGCGCGATGCGGGTCAGCGAGTTGTCCTCGGCCGCGACCTCCTCGTGGTCGTAGAAGATCCAGGTGATGTCGCGGTCCGGCGCCGCCAGCGCGGCCGCGCAGGCGAGCGCGACCGCCACCCCGCCCTTCATGTCGGACGTGCCGCGGCCGTAGACCAGGTCGCCCTCGAGCCGGGACGGCAGGTTGCCCGCCACCGGCACGGTGTCGAGGTGGCCGGCGATCACGACCCGCTCGGCGCGACCGAGGTTCGTGCGGGCCACCACGGTGTCGCCGTCGCGGACCACGGCCAGGTGCGGCAGCGGCCGGAGCGCCGCCTCGACCAGGTCGGCGAGCCCGCGCTCGTTGCCGCTGACCGACTCGACGTCGACCACCTGCCGGAACAGCGCCACCAGATCGCCGGTGAGATCGAGGCTCATGCGCCGAGCCTATCCACCACCCCGGGCCGTCCGGGCCCCGGCCGGCCACGGGCGGCCGGGATTCCGGCGAACCCGGGGGTGGGGTGCCCGGGTAGGCTGGCCGCCATGACCCGACCCGCGCACGGCTGGGGCCTGGCCAGCATCCACGAATCCGGCCAGGTCCTCGACACCTGGTTCCCCGCACCCGCCCTTGGCGAGGCCACGACGCGGGAGGCCCCGGCGTCCCTGGTCGCCGCCGGCCAGGAGGACGACGAACGGCGGGTGCGGAGCGTCCCGGTGCTGGTCGAGATCGACCTCGACGCGCCGCCCGCCGGCGTCTCCGACGCCTACCTGCGGCTGCACCTGCTCAGCGCCCGGCTGTGCCCGCCCCGCAGCATCGACCTGACCGGACTGTTCGGCGTGCTGCCCAACGTGGTCTGGACCAACTTCGGCCCGTGCGCGGTGGACGGGTTCGAGGACGTCCGGCTGGCGCTGGGTTCGGCGCGCGGCCGGGTGGCGGTCTTCGGAGTGGACAAGTTCCCGCGGATGACCGACTACGTGGTGCCCTCCGGCGTGCGCATCGCCGACGCCGACCGGGTGCGACTGGGTGCGCACCTCGCGTCCGGCACGACCGTCATGCACGAGGGCTTCGTGAACTTCAATGCCGGCACGCTCGGCTCGTCCATGGTCGAGGGCCGGATCTCGGCCGGCGTCGTGGTCGGCGACGGCTCCGACATCGGGGGCGGCGCGTCGATCATGGGCACGCTGTCGGGTGGCGGCCAGGAGCAGATCACGATCGGCGAGCGGTGCCTGCTGGGCGCCGAGTCCGGCGTGGGCATCTCGCTGGGCGACGACTGCGTGGTGGAGGCCGGCCTCTACGTCACCGCCGGCACCAAGGTGAGCCTGCCCGGCGGCGCGGTGGTGAAGGCCCTCCAGCTCAGCGGACGCAGCGGGCTGCTGTTCATCCGGAACTCGCTGACCGGCGCGGTCGAGGCGCGCTCGCGGGCGGGTTCGGGCATCGAGCTCAACACCGCGCTGCACGACAATTGAGGTGTCCGTGAGGCGGGCCAGGGGGGCGCTGTGGGCGGTGCTCGGCATCGCGGTCGTGCTCGCGCTGGTGGCCGGCGGCGTCACGCTGTGGGCCAACTACAACAAGTCCCCGCTGCCGATCCAGGACCGCTGCACGGCGACCGCCGGCGGCCACACCACCACCATCGATCCCGAACAGGCCCGCAACGCCTCGATCATCGCGGGGACGTCGGTCCGGCGCGGACTGGTGCCGCGCGCGGCGTCCATCGCACTGGCCACGGCGTACCAGGAGTCGGGCATCCGGAACCTCGATTACGGCCACGCCGACTCCCTCGGCCTGTTCCAGCAGCGACCGTCGAAGGGCTGGGGCACCGAGGAGCAGATCATGGATCCCTGGTACTCCACGAACACCTTCTACAAGGCGATGGAGCGGATCACCGACTGGGAGTCCAGGGACATCAACGATGTCGCGCAGGCCGTGCAGCGCAGCGCCTACCCCGACGCGTACCGCAGGCACGTCCAGAACGCCCGGACGCTGGCCAGCTCGCTGACCGGGGAGACCCCTGCGTCCTTCACCTGCGTGGTCAGGTCGCCGGCCACGGCCGATCCCGACGGAATGCGCGCCTTCCTGGTCCAGACGTTCGGCAAGGACGTCGTCACGGTGAAGCGTGACGGCGACACCCTGGTCGCGACCACGAAGAGCCCCCAGCACGCGTGGGCCGTCGCCCAGGCGGCGATCGCGAACACCGGCACCTACGGGCTGTCCTCCGCACAGGTGGGGCCGTACTCGTGGACCCACTCCCGCACCGGCCTCGCCGACTGGGTGGGTAGCGGACCGACCGACACCGCGAGGGAAGTGCGGCTCGTGTTCACCGGCGCGTCGCCGCGCTGACGTTCCGGGACATTCCTGCCACCGATCGGCCCGCCGGCGTCCGTTCCGTCCCGATCACGGCGAACAGCGGCAGTTCTGTCCCGGAGTCGCCGCTCTGGACCGAGTGGGGGACGGTTCCTGACTCGGTCCAGTCCCAGGGTGGACCGGGTCACGAACCGTCCCCGACCCGGTCCGTCAGGCGAGCAGGCGCTGCGCGGCGGCGGCGATCCGCTCGTCGGACGCGGTGAGGGCGACGCGCACGAACCGGCGTCCGGCCGCACCGTAGAAGTCGCCCGGCGCCACCAGGATGCCGAGGCCGGCGAGGTGGTCGACGCTGGCCCGGCAGTCCTCGTCCCGGGTGCACCACAGGTAGAGCGAGCCCTCCGAGTGCTCGACCCGGAAGCCGGCCGCCTCCAGTGCCGGCCGCAGCTGCGCGCGGCGCCGGGCGTACCGGTCGCGCTGCTCCTCGACGTGGGACTGGTCGTCGAGCAGGGCCACCATCGCCGCCTGCACGGGCGCGGGCAGCATCAGGCCGGCGTGCTTGCGCACCTCCAGCAACGGACGGACGATCTCGGGATCGCCCGCGACGAAGCCGGCCCGGTAGCCCGCCACGTTCGAGCGCTTCGAGAGCGAGTGGACGGCCAGCAGGCCGTCGAGCGAGCCGCCGTTCACGAACGGGTTCAGCACCGACACGGGCTCGGCGTCCCAGCCGAACTCGCCGTAGCACTCGTCGGAGGCCAGCACCGCACCCACCTCGCGGCAGGCGTCGACCCACTCGCGGAGCCCGGCCGCGTCGAGCACCGCGCCGTGCGGATTCGCCGGGGAGTTGATCCAGACCAGCTTCGGCCGCATCTCGAAGATCCAGGACGGGTCGTCGCACCCCAGCACGGCGGCGCCCGCGATCAACGCCCCCACGCCGTAGGTCGGGTAGGCGATCTCGGGAACCACGACCGCGTTCCCCGGACCGACGCCGAGCAGCGTCGGCAGCAGTGCGACCAGTTCCTTCGTGCCGATCACAGGCAGCACGCCCGCATCGGTCAGCCCCACCGCACCCCAGCGGCGGACGAGGTAGCCGATGATCGCCTGGCGCAGGGCCGGCGTCCCCCAAGTCGTGGGGTAGCCGGGCGCGTCCGCAGCGTCCGCGAGGGCACGCTGCGCGATCTCGGGGGTCGGATCGACCGGCGTGCCCACCGACAGGTCGACGATGCCGTCGGGATGCGCCCCGGCGAGCGCCCGGGCAGCGTCCAGGGAGTCCCAGGGGAAGTCGGGCAGGCGATCCGCCAGGGGTTGGTTCACTCGCCCTGCGGCGGCAGCGCGGCGACCGTCGGGTGGTCGTAGTCGACCGCGCCGAGCTTCGCCGCACCACCGGGCGACCCGATCTCGTCGAAGAAGTGCACGTTGATGTCGTAGTACTCGGCCTGGTCGGCGGGGACGTCGTCCTCGTAGAAGATGGCCTCGGTCGGGCAGACCGGCTCACAGGCCCCGCAGTCGACGCACTCGTCGGGGTGGATGTAGAGCATCCGGTTGCCCTCGTAGA
>JBDHZJ010000196.1:0-5248 GCA_039811825.1 Propionicimonas sp. | reverse complement strand
GCCGCTCGCCTAACTATTTAGGGCTCGCTCAGGTGGGCGAGCCCTAAATAGTTAGGCGAGCGCGGAGGGGCCGGACGCCGGGCCGACGTTGCCCGCCTCACCGGCCGTACGGGCACGCAAGCGCGTGGCCGGCCGGCAGGTACGGCTCCATCTGGGCCCGGCTGACGTGCTTGATCGCGATCTCGCAGCCGGTGGCGGAGTCCAGCAGGTCCGGCCAGGTCCGAAGATCATACGCATCGCCGCCGACCAGATCTCGGCCACCCCGGGTGAAACGGATCGTCCGCACATCGGGCAGCGAGGCCGCGAATGGACCGGGATCGGCCGGCTGCTGCAGCAGTCTGGCCAGCTCGGCGCCGGTCTCGACATCCCAGACCCGGACTCCGTCGCGCCGTGCCGCCAGGGCGATCGCGCCGCCGTCCGGCGAGAAGGCCACGCCGTACACGCGATCTCGTTGCCCTGGAAACCGCCGGATCTCGTCCCCGTTCGCAGCGTCGTACAGCACTGCCGTGCCATCCGCTATGCCGGCCAGGACGTAGCGGCCGTCCGGGCTGAACTCGACATCCATCGCCCAATCGCGGAGATTCTTCCGCCAGAGCTCGCTCCCGCCGGCCAGGTCACGCACGATCAGCTTGTCGGCCTGCCCGCCGTAGGCCAGTCGTCCGTGGCCGTCGAGCGCCACCGTGAGGACCTTTCCCTCATCGGTGAACGCGGCTTCCAGGGAGCGATCACCCAGCTTCCAAACCCGCGCGGTGAAGTCCCCGTCGGCAAAGGCGACACGGACGCCGTCCGGGTCGACGGCAGCGTCGTCGACCTCGGTCTTCAGCAGATCGCGGGGATAGGGCAGGTCGGCGACCGGCTCGCCGGTCCCGACATCCCAGATCTGCGGAACGTGCCCTGCCCCCGCGGTGATCACGCGGTTCCCACCGCCGGGCAGGAATCGGGCGACTTCGACCTGGCCATTGGCATGGATGGTCCGCAACTTCTCGCGACCGTCCCGGACGGTGACGGTCGAATCACCGCCCGTGAGCCACCGGGTGCCGCCCGGGAGCGCGTCCAGCGCGGCGATCCGCGCGGGCTGCCAGGGAACGGCGTGATAGGCCCACATGCTGACACCCCCATCGCGGTCCACAGAGACCAGCGCATCCGACTGCCCCGAGAAGGCGACCGCGTTGACCACGCCCCGCCCCAACGGCCGGGGTTGGCCCACCTGCTCATAGATATCTGTGTCCCACAGCCCGATGGATCCGTCGGCGGAACCCGAGATCATGTAGCTGTCGCCGGTGTAGGCCAGGCTGAAGACCGCATCGTTGTGACCCTGCAGCGACTTGTGGGCGTACTTGTCGTCTGCGTTGTACAGGTGAATCATCCGGTCTGTCGTGGTGGCCGCCAGAATGTTCTCCCCGTCCGGCCGGAAGGCCACCGCATAGCCGTTGCTCCCGAGGGTGGTGGTGAACGTACGCTTGCCGCTCGTCATGTCCCAGACGGTGACCGTTCCGCCGGCGTCGATTGCCGCGAGCAGCTTTCCACCCTGGCTGAACGCCAGATCGTTGACGTTGTGTTTGGCCATCGGGAACGTGCGCAGCGTTACGTTGCGCCCGACGTCACGCACGACCACTCGCCCAGGTTCGGCCCACGCCAGCCGATCGCCCTTCGGGTCGAAGCACAACGCGTCCACCCAGGACCCGGCGGGCACGCTTGTCAGCGGCTCGCGCGACGTGGCGTCCCACAGCAACACCTCGCCCGCACCGGACGCGGCGATCACTCGCTCGCTCATGGCCACGCTGTAGACGGCCGCATCGGAGGGCGATCGCAGGTCGTGACCGGACTGCGTGCGGTCGGCGAGATCCCACAATCTGACCGCCCCGTCCTCCCCACCGGTCACGAAGGTCTTGCCGTCCGGGGCGAACGTGACGTCGAGGACGGCGCCATCGTGCGCCGAAATCGGCACGCCGAGCGGCTGGAGCGGATCCTCGGCGAAAGCGGCCTTGGCGTTGGCCAACGCCTTGCGGGCCTCCGGCAGCGGCTCGCTCGTCATCGCCACCGCTTCGCGCGCCAGGCCAATGGCGAGGGCATTGTTCGACCCACGAAGCGATTCGGCGGTTGCCGCGATCCGCTTGGCCTCCGAGGTCACCCGCGCCGCGCTGGCCTCCCGTCCGGCCACCTGTGCCACCCCGAACAGCACCAGTGACAGCACGGTCAGAGCCGCGAGGGCTCCGGTGACAGCCCGCCGAACCCAAGCCCGGCGCCGCGACTCACGTAGATCGTCGTTCTCCAGATCCCGGCGCGAGACCTGACGGATCGCCGCCGCCAGACCGGTGACCTGTGCCCGGAAGGCGGGCGATCTCGGATCCCACGGGCCGTACTGGCTGACGTCCAGATATGCGGGCTCGCGGCGAAGCACGCCCGGCCTGGTCAGCGCCTCGGGCGCGGCGTCGGAATACTCCGGCACGAATGCCTGGCGACCCTGATGCCAATACACGCGGCCCTGAGCGAGTACCAGCAGCAGTGTTTCGGGGCCTCTCGCCCGTAGCCAATGCTCGAGTTCGCGGTTGACCCAGACGGACGTCTTCGACCGCGGCGACATCACCAGGACGAAGTAGCGGGCCTGGTCCATCGCCTGCACCACCCCACCCCACAGATCCGGGCTCGCGGTGAGATCCGTATCGTCGCGGAACACACGCAGTGCCTGCCGCTTACCCAACGGCCGGGCAATCCGCTCCAGCGCCTTGTGCAGACCTTGGACCGGAAGGCGGTCGTGGTGGCTGTAGGAAAGGAACGCGTCGTAGCGCCAGCTCGTCGCGCCCGGCGGCTGCCAGACGGTCATCGCCGTCAGCGGGTGGCGGTCGGGCCCGGCAGGGGGATCAGCGCTGCCCAGTCCACGAACTCGTTGCAGGCGGAAATCCCCTTGCGGTAACCCGTGTTGAACGCCTCGACGCGCTCGGCGAGCGTTCCGTGCGTCCGCTCCGCCCCATGGTCTGCGATCGCCACCATCAAACCGCCGATGTCTTTCAGATCGTCCTCGAGGTCGAGGATCTGGTTCCTCCGCGCCCAATCGGTCCATGCCCCCGCGACGCAGTCCGCCTGGTTCTCCTCCGCCAGAGTGTCTTCGCGCTCGGTACTGCGGCGGACGACAATGCCGGCCACATTCTGCAAGTGGTGTCCCCACTCGTGCGCCAGCCCGACGATCGGCGCCGCGTCGCCGTTGGCCGAATAGAACTGCCACATCTCCTGCTCACCGACATAGATCACCCGATCCATCGGGCAGTACTCGTAGGACTGGTCGGAGTACTTCGCCCGGCCGCCCTTCGGATCGGTGCACGCCTCGTCGCCGGTGACACCCGTCGGCACGTACGTCCATGACACCGGGTCGAGACCAGCCGGAAACGTGGCGGTGCCGTAGCGCTCGATAAGCCCAATGCCTGCGTTCAGGAAGTAGTACATGTCGGTCGCCTGGGTGAAACAGCCCTCGTAGTCCAGGCAGGGCAGGCAGATCCCCCTGGCGTCGGCGAACTGGCCGGCGGGGCAGGACGCCACCGGGCTGGCCAGGTTCTGAGCCTGGGCGATCCCGGCGAGCGCGGTATCCGACGTCGTCGCCGGGACCGTGGACGACGTGGACGGGCCGGGTGCCGGCGCGACCGAACAACCCACCAGAATGAGCACGCTGAGAGCAGCAATGAATGCACGCAAGAACATCGGTATTCCTCCCGCTGCGAACGCGCGACGATCGGCCCCTCCCGATCGTCACCCGGGACGCCCCCACGCCCCGCTGATGCGTGCGCATATCCCACACCCGGGTGCATCCGCACGTCAAGGGGCAACTTCCGCAATTCGGTTCAATGCCGCTGTGCCGCCCGGACCCGGCCCCTGGCGAGAACTGGAAAAGCGTGCGCATCCGATCCCGGCCGCCGCACTTCCCCGCCGCGCGACCCCAATGCTTATCATGTGGGCGTGACTCGCGACCGGCCCGCGCAGCCTCCGTCCTCAACCGAAGGCTCATTCGGTGCGGGCTCGCCGGAGCCTGGCCGCTACCGGCGTAAGGGTTCAGTGGTCGCCTACCGACTCGACACCCCTCGGGACTGGGTCACGACGACAGGCGACCCGTTGCACTCCGATCCCGGTGACTGGTGGGTGATCGGCGCCGACGGGTCCGAGCGTGGTGTCGACGTCGTCGAGTTCCCCAGACTCTACGAACACATTGCGGCGGACCGGTATCGGCGGACCGGCGTCGTCACCGCACGCCAGGCAATGGTCGAGCAAATGGTGACCTCATTCGAGGGGTCGATGGTCGCCCTCCCGGGAATGTGGATCATCACGGCGCCACCCGGGAATTCCTGGGCGGTGCCCGACTGGGAGTTTCGCGCCGGGTATGAGCCGCTCGACGGCTAGCTATTTCCAAAGGTGGTGAAATGGCGATATCGAGACGCCTGATGATGACAGCGTCCTTGGGCGCTCTGGTGGGATGCTCTCGAACGGCATCGGTTCCCTCCGGGCTGGAGTCGACGAGACTCGCGTCGGTGAGCGGGCAGCCCGCCACGGCCGTGACCCTGCTGCGCCACGGTGAGTCGATCGCCTCGGCCCAGGGGATCCTGAGCACGGTGAAGCCCGGTCTGGGGCTGACCGAGCGCGGCCGCGCCGAGGCGCGGAGGGCGGCCGCCGTCCTTGCGGTGCGCGGCTACGACGCCGTCGTCAGTTCGCCGCTGACCCGGGCCACCGAGACCGCGGCGGCCCTTGCCGAGGTGACCGGCAATGAGGTGGTCGTCCTGGACGGCCTGGCGGAGATCAGCGCCGGTTCCTATGAGGGCCGCTCGACGTCCGAGTACGGCACGGACTTCCTCGCCTACGTGGACGCCTGGACGCGTGGGGCCCTGGACTATCGGATCCCCGGTGGAGAGTCAGGACACGAGTTCATGGCTCGCCTGGACGCGTCGATGGCGCAGATCCTGGCCGCCGGCCGCCGAAACGTGCTGGCGGTCAGCCACGGAGAAGCCATCCGCGCCTGGGCCAGCAACCGCCTTCTCGACCCGGCTGCCGAGAATGTGAAGCTCGGCTACAACGGCTTCCTCGTGCTCCGGGCCGAACCGGACGGCTGGCAACTCACCGAGGCATCCCCCGACGGTCCCTGAGACGCGCCCTTCGCTTCGACCCCCTAGCCCGGGCCGAGGTTGCGGGATGGTCAGGACGCGGTGGTGGCGTCGGCGTCCAGGCCGGAACGGCTGGCGAGCCGGGCGCGCATGGTCTGGATCTGGCT
>JBDHZJ010000195.1:0-5251 GCA_039811825.1 Propionicimonas sp. | reverse complement strand
GAAACCGTGGACGGCAAGAGCACGGGTGGCTCGATCTCGCGCAAGGGACGCGGCTGACGCTCGACGGCGGCAACCACGGGGCTCAGCCGAGCAGCAACTCCTGCAGTTCGGCGACGGTGTCGACGAGATGGTCGGGGGTGGCCGCGGCGAGGTCGTCCCTGCGGGCGGCGCCCCAGCTCACGGCGATCGCGGTCATTCCGGCCGCCTTCGCCGCCTGGATGTCGACCACGGCGTCACCCACGTAGGCCGCGCGCTCCGGGCGTCCACCCACCTGCTCCACGGCGAGCAGCAGCGGCTCCGGACGGGGCTTGTGCACGTCGGTGTCCTCCATCGCGACCGTGACCGGCAGCTCCAGCCCGGCGTAGCGCAGCGTGCGTTCGGCCGACACCCGTCGCTTCGAGGTCGCCACCCCGGTGACCACCCCGGCCGCGGCGAGCGCGTCCAGCAGCTCCGGCGTCCCGGGGAAGTCCTCCAGCAGCTCGGGCATGTGCTCGGCGTTCCAGGTCACGTAGCTGTCGATCAGTTGCTGGGCGTGCGCCGGGTGCCGGGCGTGGAACGTGGCGTACAGGGTCTGCCCGATCCAGCCGCGCGCCTCCTCCGCGGACGTGTGTTCCCCCAAGACGTCCCACATCGCGTGCTCGTAGGACGCGATAATGAGCGGGATGGTGTTCACCACGGTCCCGTCCAGGTCGAAGACGACATACGGCCACCGCGGTTCAGACACATCCGTGAGGATACGACCCCACGACAGGGAGGAACGCAGGTGACCATCCAGGCACAGCGGCCGCGTGGCCGCCGGCCCGGCCGAACCGACACCAAGGCCGCGATCCAGGCCGCGGCGCTCGCCCTGTTCTCAGAGTTGGGGTACGAGAAGGTGTCGCTGCGCGCGATCGCCCGTGCCGCGGACGTTGACCCGGCCCTGATCCACCACTACTTCGAGAACAAGGCCGACCTGTTCTCCCGGTCGGTGCTCGACCTGCCGCTGGATGCCGACGCGATCGTCCAGCAGATCCTCGACGGGCCCACCGAGGGCGTCGGTGAGCGCGCGGTCTCCGCCTTCCTGGACGCCTGGGACCGTCCCGGGGCCGGGGAGCGGTTCACGGCGATGCTCCGCGCCGCGGTGAGCGATCCCCACGCCCGCCGTCCGCTGAGTGAGTTCATGAGCAGGGAGGTGCTGGTCAAGGTCGCCGAGGCGCTGGGCCACACGAACGCGCGGCTGCGCGCCCAGCTCGCGGTCAGCCTCCTGCTCGGCCTCGCGCTGTGCCGGGACATCCTCGAACTGCCCGGGCTGGTGAAGGCCCGCAACCCGGTGCTGGTGAAGTCCCTGGGCCGGGCGATGCAGGCGCACCTCGTCGATCCGTGGTGACGTAGGCTGGGCCTCCCGAAAAGGAGGTGCGATGACAGCGGACCAGCCGACCGATGGCCCGGCGCCCCGTCGGGCCGCGCCTCCGGACCCGGGCCTCGACGAGTTCGACCAGCCGGCCACCACCCGCACGGTCCCCGAGGAACCGTCCGCCACCTCCCCGACGACCCCTGAGGAACTGCCCGCTGCCACCCGCACGGTCCCTGAGGAACTGCCCGCTGCCACCCGCACGGTCCCTGAGGAGCGTCCGGTGAGGAACGAGCCGGACGCGTCACGAAGGGCTGCCGCGGCACCCGACCAGCCCGCCGGCTTGATCGCGACGCTCGAGGCGCCGCCCGTTCCGGTCGTCGGCGTCCCCGACGATCCGCGCACCGGCGAACCGCGTGTTCCCCTGGTCGTGCTGGTCGCCTCCGTGCTCAGCTACCTCGCCGTCGCAGGAGTGACCGTCGGCCTGCTCCTGGTCTACTGGGACGCCGTCCCGAAGGAGAACTTCGCCAACGCGTCCTGGCTGATGGGCCAGTTCGTCACCGAGCCCGGCTCGATCGGCCGCGTGCTGCTCGCCGTCGCCGTCACCGTGATCACCCTGCTGATCGCCGTCCCGCTGGCCATCACCGGCTACTACGCGTGGGCCGGCTACCGCTGGTCGCGGATCAGCGGCCTGGTCGGCGCCGTGCTGAGTTTCGGCGCCCTCACCCTGAACGTGTACGCCTGGTCGACGATCCCGCTCGCCGCGCTCGCCGCAGGCCTGCTCTGGCTGCCGCCGGCGTCCCGCTACTTCCTCGCTTGGCGCGCCCGCCGCCACCCGCAGGAGGTCTTCGCCCCGCCGACCGTCGACGTCTTCTACGGCCCGCTGCCGAAGTACCGCACCGACTGACTCACCGCAAAGTGGACAGTATTGGCCGTAGTCGGCCGATATTGTCCACTTTGCGTGTGATCGGGGCGGCCTCAGGGCTCCAGGGGCAGCAGCAGGGCCCCGGCGTGGGGCGGCAGCACGACCGACGAGCCGACCAGGCGCGCACCGGACGGGGACGCCCAGCGCAACTGGTGGCGTCCGCCGAGCTCGACGGTGGCCTCGGCGTCGCCGAAGTTGACCGCGACCGCGAGCCCCGCGCGCCGCATCAGGAACCAGCGCGCGTCCTCGTCCACCTCGCAGCTGGTGCGGGTCAGCACCGGGTTGCTCAGCTCGGCGTACTGCCGCCGCAGCGCGACCAGGGTGCGGTAGGCGTCCAGCACCACCTCGTGGCGGCCGGTGCCCACCTCCGTCCAGTCCAGCTTCGCCGAGACGAACGTGGCCGGGTCCTGCGGGTCGGGCACGGCGCCGGTGTCCCAGTCCATCCGGGAGAACTCGGCGAGCCGGCCCTCGGTGACCGACCGGGCCAGGTCCTCCTCCGGGTGCCCGGCGAAGAACGGGAACGGCGTGCTCGCCGCCCACTCCTCACCCATGAACAGCATCGGCGTGAACGGTGCGGTGAGCGTGACCAGGGCGGCACAGGCCAGCTGGTCGTCGTCCAGCTGCCCGGCCGGGCGGTCGCCCCGCGCACGATTGCCGACCTGGTCGTGGTTCGAGCTGCACACGACCAGGCGCCAGCCCGGCGTGTTCTCCCGGTCGAGCGGGGCGCCGTGGTCGCGGCCGCGGAAGCTCGACCAGGTGCCGTCGTGGAAGAAGCCGCCCTCGCACACCTTCGCCAGCGCCGACAGGGGCGCGAAGTCGGCGTAGTAGCCGTCGGTCTCCCCGGTCAGCGCCACGTGCAGCGCGTGGTGGAAGTCGTCGCTCCACTGGGCGTCGACGCCGTACCCGCCGGCCTCCCGCGGACGGACCAGCCGCGGGTCGTTCTGGTCGGACTCCGCGATCAGCGTGAGCGGACGCCGCAGGTGCGCGGACAGGTCGGACGCGACCAGGCCCAGCTCCTCCAGCAGGTGCACCTCGGAGGTGTCCACCAGCGCGTGCACCGCGTCCAGCCGGAGCGCGTCCACGTGCATGTCGACGAACCAGAACCTCAGGTTCTCCGCGATCAGCCGGCGCACCCCTTCGCTGTGCTCGCCGTCCAGGTTGATCCGGGTGCCCCAGCCGCTCTGCCCGTCCTCGGACTCCGCACTGTGCAGGTACGGCCCGAACGCCGGCAGGTAGTTGCCGCTCGGCCCGAGGTGGTTGTAGACCACGTCCTGCGCGACCGCCAGGCCGAGCCCGTGGCAGGCGTCCACGAAGCGGCGGTAGGCGTCCGGCCCGCCGTACGGCTCGTGGACGGCGAACCACGCCACCCCGTCGTAGCCCCAGCCGCGGTCGCCGTTGAAGGCGCTCACCGGCATCAGCTCGACGACGTCGACACCGAGTTCGACCAGGTGCGGGAGCTGCGCGATCGCGGCGTCCAGCGTGCCCTCCGGGGTGAAGGTGCCCACATGCAGCTCATAGATGAGGGCGCCGGCGAGCTGGCGGCCCGTCCAGGCCTGGTCGTGCCAGGTGAAGCCGTTCGGGTCGAACGTGCGGGACAGCCCGTGCACGCCGTAGGGCTGCCAGCGGCTGCGCGGGTCGGGCAGCGGCGTCGGGTTGTCGTCGACGAGGTAGCCGTAGTCGACCCGGCCCAGCGGCTCGGGCTCGGTCGGCGTCCACCAGCCGTCGGACGCGCGGGTCATCGGCACCACCCGGTCGGCCACCTGCAACCGGACGCGCTCCGGCAGCGGCGCCCACACGTCGAAGCGGCCGCGCTCCCCCGCCCGGCGCTCCTCGCGCACCAGCAGCGCCACCGGGTACTCGGCGAAGACGTCGCCGAGCAGCACGCCGCCGTGCTCGTCGGGGGCCACCCGCCGCCCCGAGACCTGGTCGCGCCAGCGCCCCTCCGGCAGCGGGATCCAGGTGCCGCGCCAGCCGCCCGCCGCGGCCAGGCCCACGGGCAGCCGCGTGGCCAGGGCGATCGCCCCGCCGCGGTCGAAGCCGACCAGGTGGGCCGCCGCCGGCCCCTGCGCCTCGATCGGGACGTAGGTGGTGAACAACTCCGGTCGGTCGCGGTGCAGGGTGAGGGCCTGGTGGCAGAGCAGCAGCTTCGCCGCGCCGTCGTCCTCGAGGGCGTCCGAGAGCGGCGGACGCGCGCCCGTGCGGATCTCGGCGAGCAGGTCGGAGCGCGCCTCGAAGTCGACCGGGAGCCGGTTGTCCGGGTCGACCAGGTTCAGTTCCCACAGCTCGCTGCCCTGGTACAGGTCGGGCACGCCGGGGATGGTCAGGTCGAGCAGCTTGGCGGCGAGCGCGTTGCTGCGTCCCGGGGCGACCACCGCGTCGAGCACCCGCTGCAGCACGTCGGCCACCCGCGGATTGTCGAAGGCGGCGTCCACGCACGCCTGGATCGCGCCCTCGTAGCCGGTGTCCGGGACGATCCAGTTGGTGCGCTCGCCCGCCTCGCGCATCGCCTTCTCGGCGTAGGCGTGCAGGCGTTCCCTGCTGGCGGGCCACACACCGACGATCGCCTGCCAGAGCAGGTTGCCGAAGCCGGTGTCCGGCACTTCGACGAGTTCGAACAGCTCGGCCAGCGCCTGCGCCCACAGCTCGGGCACCTCGGCGAGCACGCTGATCCGGGCGCGGACACCCTCACCGCGCTTGGTGTCGTGGGTGGTGCCGGCGACCATCGCGACCGGCCACGCCAGCTGGCGGGCGAGCATCAGCTCGTGGAACTCGTCCACCCCGACCGAGAACAGGCTGGGGTCGCCGCCCACCTCGTTCAGCGAGGTGAGCCGGGACCAGCGGTAGAACGCGCCGTCCTCGACGCCCTTGGCCATCACCATGCCGGAGGTCTGCTGGAACCGCTGGGCCGGCCCGGACGCCCCGTCCGCGAGCACCGGGTAGAGCACGTCCAGCTCGCCGCCGAGGTCGGGGCGGTGCTCCCAGGCGAAGCCGAAGGC
>JBDHZJ010000194.1:0-5261 GCA_039811825.1 Propionicimonas sp. | reverse complement strand
TTGTGGCTGCCGACCGGGGAGGCGCCCTCGTACTTGTAGTAGAGCTTCGCGGTGGTGCCGAGGGCCTGCTCCAGCCGACGCGCCCGGTAGAACGGGGACGGCCGCCAGAGCCGGTAGATGTCGTGCACCTCCTTGGGGATCTCGATCCAGCGCTCGGCGGACGCCTCCTGCTCGATCAGGCCCATCGGGAACAGCGCGGCCAGGTCGTCCGGCACCAGCGGTTCCTTCGTGCCGGGGTGCAGCGGCGGCGGCGGCGGCGTGGGCAGGTCGGCGACGATGTTGTACCAGTGCGTGGGCATCTGGGACTCGTCCAGCACCACCTTGGTCTGCATCGGGTCCGGTCGGTTCAGGTCGTCCATCGGCTCGACGTTCTCGGGCAACTCCGCGCTCCTTCGCATCCTGTGCAGATGGCCGGGCGACGTTGACCGACCGGGTGCCACTCTAGGGCGCCACCCGTTGTCGCGGGCGCTTGTCCAGACAGCGCCTAAGGTGTGTCCAGACCTGAGCGGAGGCGGACGATGGCGGCACGGTACGGGGACGGACGATCGGCACTGGATCTGGCCCTCGACACTGTGTCGGGCCTGAAGCCCGGCAGCTGGGAGAGCGTGGAGGCACTGGCCATGCTCGCCATCGAGGCGCGCGCGCGTCCGGAGGGGCTACCGCTCCTCGACGCCGCCAGGTCGTCGGCCTCGGGGTTGCTGGCGGGCAGCTGGCAGAGCGCCCGGGCCCTGGCCTGGATCGCCCGCGCGGAGCGCGAACTCCTCCGCTGACGCGGCCGGCTCAGCGCGCCCAGATCTCCGCGATCCACGCCTCGACGGCGTCGGGGTCGCGGGGCAGGTGGTCGGAGAGGATCTCGCAGCCGTCCCCGGTGATCACGATGTCGTCCTCGATCCGCACGCCGATGCCGCGCAGTTCCTCCGGCACCAGCAGGTCGGTGCTCTTGAAGTACAGGCCGGGTTCGACGGTGATCACCATGCCGGGGCGCAGTTCCGCGTCCCGGTAGTTCTCCTGGCGGGCCTGCGCGCAGTCGTGCACGTCCAGGCCGAGGTGGTGGGACGTACCGTGCGGCATCCAGCGCCGGTGCTGCCCTCCGGTCACGGGGTCGAGGGACTCCTCGGCGGTGACCGGCAGCAGGCCCCACGCCTCGAGGTGCTCGGCGATCACGCGGACCGCGGCCGCGTGCACGTCGGAGAACCGGTTGCCGGGCTTCGCCGCCGCCATGCCCGCGGCCTGCGCGGCCAGCACCGCCTCGTAGACCCTGCGCTGGGCGGGGCTGAAGGTTCCCGAGACCGGCATCGTGCGGGTGATGTCGGCGGTGTAGAGCGACTCGACCTCGACGCCCGCGTCCATCAGCAGCAGGTCGCCGGGACGGAGGTCGCCGTCGTTGCGCATCCAGTGCAGCGTGTTCGCGTGGTCGCCGGACGCGGCGATGGTATCGTAGCCGACCGCGTTGCCCCGGTGGCGCGCGTACAGCCCGAACACGCCCTCGACCCACCGCTCGCCGCGGCCGCGCCGGACCGCCTCCGGCAGGTCGGCCACGACCGCCTCGAAGCCCACTGCGGTGTCGGCGCAGGCCTGCCGCAACTCGCCCAGCTCGAAGGGGTCCTTGGCGAGTCGCGCCTCGGACAGCGCGACGTGGAACGCGGTGTCGCTCGCGGTGGCCGCCTCGAGGTCGACGGACGCCCCGGCGCGCAGCCGGTCCAGGGTGCCGGTGACCGTCGCGTCCGCCTCGCGCAAGAGCCGGACGCCGACGGCGGCGAGGTTCTTCGCCAGCGCGTCCTCGAACCCGGAGATCGGGGCGCACGAGATCCCGGTCAGCGCGGACATCTCGGCCAGTGACTCCCGGGTGCCGACCCACATCTCGCCGTAGCGGGCGTCGGCGTAGAACTCGGGATCGGTGCGGGGGGCGCGCGGCTTGAAATACAGGGTGGCCTCGTGGCCGGTGTCGGTCGGCTCGAGCACCAGGACGGCGTCCGGCTCGCGCTCGCCGCCCAGTCCGGTCAGCCACGCGAAGGCCGAGTGCGGGCGGAACCGGTAGTCGGTGTCGTTCGCGCGCGGTTTCAGCCCGCCGGCGGGGATGACCAGCCGCTCGCCGGGGAACGCCTCCGCGAGTGCGCGGCGGCGCAGGGCCGCGGACGCCGCGGCGGGCAGTTCGGCGGGGAGCTCGTCGGGGTAGGGGGCCCAGCCCTCCGGGATGAACTTCTTGAACGGCTCGGAGAAGGGAACCTGCCGGTTCGGGATCTCGAGCGGTTCGGTGTCGGTGGGCTCCTCGGTCATGTCCCGCATGCTATCCCCGGCCGGGTTTCGGGACAGAACTGCCCCGCAACGCCGTCCGGGCGCCCGAAACGGCGATTGGCCGGCGTTCAGCGGCAGCTTTGTCCCGTTCCGTGCGCTGGCTGACCCGAGTGGACCGAGTTGGGGACGGTTCCTTACTCGGTCCATCGGGCGGGGGTGGACCGAGTAAGGAACCGTCCCCAACTCGGTCCGGGGCACTGGGGCAGCGCAGCCACTAGAGTCGGTCTCCACAACTCCAGGAGGTCCGATGAAGGCTGATCCCACGGCGCAGCTCCGGCTGCTCGACCTGCAGGCCGAGGACACCGCGATCGCCCAGCTCGAGCACCGTCGCCGCTCCCTGCCCGAGCACGCGGCGCTCGCCGAGGCGCGGACCACCCGGGCCCGGCTCAGCGAGGACCTGGTCGGGGCGCGCACCCGGGTCGGCGACCTGCAGCTGGATGTGGAGAAGGCCGAGGCGGACCTCGTGCCGGTGCGGGAACGCCAGGCCCGCGACCAGCAGCGGGTGGACGCCGGCACGGTGACCGACCCCAAGCAGCTCAGCGCGATGCTCGACGAGATCGCCCACCTCGCCCGGCGCATCTCCGACCTCGAGGACATCGAGCTCGAAGTGATGGAGCAACTGGAGACCGCCACCGCCGAACAGGACCGGCAGGCGGCCGAACTCACCGAGCTGGAGGACTCCATGCGGGCCCTGATCGCCTCCCGGGACGCCCAGGTCGCCGAGCTGGACTCCGAACTCGCCGTGCACCAGGGCGGCCGCGACGGCATCGCCGGCGAGATCCCGGCCGACCTGCTCGCCCTCTACGACCGGATCCGCGGGCGCTCCGGCGGCCTCGGTGCCGCCGAACTGAAGGGACGCCGCTGCGGCGGCTGCCAGCTGGAGGCCACCGCGAACGCCCTGGCGGCCTACGCCGAGGCGGCCCCCGACGAGGTGCTGCGCTGCGAGGAGTGCGAGCGGGTGCTGGTGCGCACGGCGGCGGTCTCCGCCTGATGGCCCGACCGCCCCGGGTTCCGCAGACCGGCCCGTCGATCCTCGACGCCGGGACGGGGGAGGTCTCGACCTCCCCGCGCCGGCTGGTCGTCGAGGCGGACGGTGGCTCGCGCGGCAATCCCGGCCCCGCCGCCTACGGCGCGCTGGTGCGCGACCCGGGGACCGGTGAGGTGCTCGACGCGGAGGGACGCACGCTGGGCGTGGCCACCAACAACGTCGCCGAGTACTCCGGCCTGGTCGCCGGGCTGGAGCTGGCCCGCGCCGTCGACCCCGCGGCGGCGGTGGACGTCCGGATGGACTCCCGGCTGGTGATCGAGCAGATGGCCGGGCACTGGAAGGTGAAGCACCCGGTGCTGGTGCCGCTTGCGGTACGGGCGCGGGAGCTCAGCCCCGCCGACGTCACCTGGACGTGGGTGCCGCGCGAGCAGAACGCGGCGGCCGACGCCCTCGTCAACGACGCGCTCGACGGCCACCCCCGAACCCGCCGCTGAGGAGGAGCAGTGCCCAGTCGCCACCTCTCCCTGCAACGGAGCGAGCCGCCCGCCCTCCGGGAGGGCCTGCGCCGGCTGCGGGCGTCCCTCGGGGTGCCCGGGAGCTTCCCGGCCGAGGTGCTGGCCGAGGCCGACCACGCCGCGAGCAACCCGGTGCTGCCGACCGTGGACCGCACCGACATCGGGTTCGTCACCCTCGACCCGGAGAGCTCGACCGACCTCGACCAGGCGTTCCACCTGTCCCGTACGGACGCCGGGTACCGGCTGGAGTACGCGATCGCGGACGTGGCGGCGTTCGTCACGCCCGGCGGCCACCTCGACACCGAGACCCACCAGCGCGGCGAGACCCTCTACGCGCCCACGCGCAAGACCCCGCTGCACCCGTCGGTGCTGTCGGAGGGGGCGGCCAGCCTGCTGCCCGATCAGGTGCGCCCGGCGCTGGTCTGGGAGCTGGACTTCGACGCGTCCGGGCGGACCACGTCGACGCGGGTGGCGCGCGGCCTGGTCCGCAGCCGGGCCAAGCTCGGCTACGTCGCGGCGCAGGCGGCGCTGGACGCGGGCACCGGCGGCGAGCAGCTCGAGCTGCTCCGCGAGCTGGGTACGCTCCGCCTCGCCGCCGAGGCGGCCCGCGGCGGGGTCAGCCTGTCCGTGCCGGAGCAGGAGGTCGTGGCCACCGACGACCACTGGACGCTGCAGTTCCGGGCCACGCTGCCGGTGGAGGACTGGAACGCGCAGCTGTCGCTGGCCACGGGCATGGGCGCGGCCGCCCTGATGCTGGACGCGGGCGTCGGCATCCTCCGCACGCTCCCGCCCGCCCGCGACGGCTCGCTGGCCAAGCTGCGCCGGACCGCCGGTGCCCTGGGCATCCGGTGGCCGCACGACGAGGCGTACCCGGCGTTCGTGCGCGGGCTGGACGGGGCGGTGCCCGCGCAGGCGGCGATGCTGAACTCCTGCACGATGCTGTTCCGCGGGGCGGGCTACCAGGCGTTCCGCGGCACGATCCCCGACCAGCCGCTGCACGCCGCGATCGCGGCCCCCTACGCCCACGTGACCGCGCCGCTGCGCCGCCTGGTCGACCGCTACACCGGCGAGATCTGCGTCGCGATCAGCGCCGGGCAGGACGTGCCGGACTGGGTGGCGCAGGCGATGGCCGGCCTGCCCGCGGTGATGGACGACTCCAACCGCAGGGCCCGGAAGTACGAGCGGGGCGTGGTGGACCTGGTCGAGGCGATGGTGCTCGCGCCGAAGCTCGGCCGCGCCTTCACCGGCACGGTCCTGGAGGTGGACTCCGAAGACGACCTCGGCGTCCTGCAGCTCGCCGACCCGGCGGTGGAGGCGAAGGTGAAGGGCGCCGAACTGGTGCTCGGCGAGCAGGTGTCGGCGACCCTGGTCTCGGCCGACCTGCTGTCGGGGAAGGTCGAGTTCCGCGTCCTGGCCGAGTGACCGCTACGTCGCCAGCGGGTGGTGCGGGTGCTGCGGGTCGC
>JBDHZJ010000193.1:0-5288 GCA_039811825.1 Propionicimonas sp. | reverse complement strand
CCCCGTTGCCGAGAGCGCCAGTACCGCCCGGGACGGGCTCGCGTCCGTCCTCGGCGGCATCCGGCGGGTGCGGCAGGCCAACGCCTGGATCTTCACCACGATGCTGGTGTCGGCCTGCCTGAGCCTGGTCGCGTCCTTCGTACTCTCGGTCGACGCGGTCATCCTGGCCGCGGACCCGAAGGCGGCCCTCGCCTGCAACATCAACGCCGTGCTCAGTTGCGGGACGGTCGGCGCATCGTGGCAGGCAAGCCTGTTCGGTTTCCCGAACTCGTTCCTCGGCCTGGTCGCAGAACCGGTGGTGATCACGATCGCCGTGGCGAGCCTCGGCGGCGTCCGGTTCCCGCGGTGGTTCATGCTCTCCGCGCAGGTGGTCTACACCCTCGGCGTCGTGTTCGCCTACTGGCTGTTCTTCCAGGCCTACTTCGTGATCGGGGCCCTGTGCCCCTGGTGCCTGCTGGTGACCCTGTCCACGACCCTGGTGTTCACATCGCTCACCCACGTGAACATCCGCGACGGCAACCTGTACCTCCCCGCACGGACCAGCCGGGCCGCACGCAGCTTCATCGCCTCCGACCTCGACGCCCTGGTCGTCCTGGTCTGGCTGACCGCCGTGGTGACGATGATCGTGACGAAGTACGTCCCCCTCATGTTGTGACAACCCGGCCGGGCCCGCACCGGCGCAACTCCTGGTACGTCGCCACTCACAGGCGAGCCAGGACGACGAGGCGGGTGGTGCCCGTGGATGACTCGCGAGGTTCTCTCAGGTTGTGCCCGCCCGTGTGGGGTAGGGGAATGCCCGAGGGGGCCGGATGGTTGCCCCCGTATACCCCCCATGGGTATCTGAGCGGAAAGGTGAGTGACGATGGAGCGCGAGGCGATGCACAGCACCGGCGAGATGCAGGGCAGGGAGCAGCCGGTGGCTCGCGCGGGCCATCCACACGCCCACGACGGGACGGATCGCTCCGGGATGGTCGGCCACGCCGGGCACGCTGGAGGTGGTCGGGACGGTCATGGTGCGCATGGTGGTCATGGCGGGCATGTGGCGCGGTTCCGGCGGTTGTTCTGGGTGATGCTGGTGCTGGCGCTGCCGGTGGTGGCGCTGTCGCCGATGTTCGCGATGTTGGTGGGGTATGAGGTTCCGCCGGGCCTGGTGTGGGTGGCGCCGGTGTTGGGCACGGTGATCTACGCGTGGGGAGGCTCTCCGTTCCTGGCCGGAGCGCTCAGCGAGGTCCGGTCGCGACGTCCGGGAATGATGCTGCTGATCGGGCTGGCGATCACCGTGGCATTCCTGGCCAGCTGGGGCGCAACGCTCGGGCTGCTGGACCACTCGCTGGAGTTCTGGTGGGAACTGGCGCTGCTGGTCGTGATCATGTTGCTGGGGCACTGGCTGGAGATGCGCTCGCTGGCGCAGACCACGAACGCGCTGGACTCCCTCGCCGCACTGTTGCCGGATACCGCCGAGGTGGTGCGCGGCGACACGGTGGAGAAGGTGCCGCCCGCCGACCTGGCGGTCGGGGACGTGGTGCTGGTCCGTCCCGGCGGCAGCATTCCGGCTGACGGCAGGATCGTCGACGGCGAGGCGGAACTGGACGAGTCGATGGTGACCGGCGAGTCCCGTACGGTGCGCCGAGGTCCGGGTGACCCGGTGACCGCGGGGACGGTGAGTACCGATTCGGGGTTACGGGTCGAGGTGACCGCGATCGGGGACGACACGGCACTGGCCGGGATCCGGAAACTGGTCGAGCAGGCGCAGGCCTCAAGCTCCAGGGCACAGCGGCTGGCCGACCGGGCGGCCGCGTGGCTGTTCTGGTTCGCACTGGGGTCTGCGGCACTGACCGGCCTGGCGTGGTCTCTCATCGGCCAGCCGGAACAGGCGGTCGTCCGGGTGATCACCGTTCTGGTGATCGCCTGCCCGCACGCGCTCGGGCTGGCGATCCCGCTGGTGGTGGCGATCTCCACCGAGCGGGCGGCCCGGGCCGGAGTTCTGGTGAAGGACCGGGCGGCGTTGGAGGCGATGCGACGGGTGACCACCGTGGTGTTCGACAAGACCGGCACCCTGACCAGGGGGGCTCCGGCCCTGACTGGCGTCGAGGTCGCCGATGGCGGCCTGTCCGAGCATGAGGTGTTGGCCCTGGCCGCCGCCGCCGAGGCCGACAGCGAGCACCCTCTGGCCAGGGCGATCGTCAACGCCGCGGACCAGCGGCAGCTGTCGGTGCCCTCAGCCACCGGATTCACCTCCCAGCCCGCGCTCGGGGTCACCGCACAAGTGGACGGGGCGGAGGTTCGGGTCGGCGGGCCGAGGCTGCTCGCCGAGCACGACCTGCCGGACCCCTCAGACGCGCCCGAGACCGGATCGGAGGGGCTGACCAGGCTGTTCGTGCTCCGTGACGGTTCGTTGCTCGGCGTGCTCAGTCTGGCTGACGAGGTCCGCCCCGAATCGGCTGCCACGGTCGCCGCACTGCACCGGTCCGGGGTGAAGGTCGCCATGATCACCGGTGATGCCCGGGCGGTGGCCGACAGGGTCGCCGCCGAGCTCGACATCGACACCGTCCTGGCCGAGGTGAGGCCCGAGGACAAGGCAGCCAAGGTTGCCGAGCTGCAGGCAGGCGGGGAACGGGTCGCGATGGTCGGTGACGGCGTCAACGATGCCCCCGCGCTCGCTCAGGCCGATGTCGGGCTGGCGATCGGCGCCGGCACCGATGTCGCGATCGCCTCGGCCGGGGTGATCCTCGCCGGGGACGATCCCCGCGCCGTGGTGTCGGTGATCGAGTTGTCCAAAGCCAGCTACCGCAAGATGAAGCAGAACCTGTGGTGGGCCGCCGGCTACAACATGGTCGCCGTACCCCTCGCCGCCGGAGTGCTGGCACCGATCGGGATCGTGATGCCGATGGAGGTCGGCGCCCTGCTGATGTCGCTGTCCACGGTCGTGGTCGCGCTCAACGCCCAGCTGCTGCGACGGCTCGACCTCCGGCCCGACCGGCTCGACGTCACGGGACAGCCCGAGGCTGCGTGAACGTCGACGGGCGCCCTCAGCCCGGGAGGGGCCCCCTCGCCGGGCACCGACGCGAACCCGCGGGGTAGCCGGGCTTTGGAAGATCTTTACATCCCGTCGGGGTCTATCGCTACGAGCCGCGGGGAGGCTGGTTGGTGTCGGGCGGTGAGGAGTGCCGCCCCACAGGAACGAGGAGTACGCAGATGATGGGATATGGCGGTATGGGCTGGGGCGGGATGCCCTTCGGCGGCATGATCGGCATGGTCGTGTTGTGGGTCGTCCTGATCGCGGGGATCGTCTGGGCGGTGAGCCGGCTGTTGCCAGGCCGTCGGGTGACCCCGGGCTCCCGGCCGGCGCAGGATTCCCCTGAGGACATTCTGGACCGACGGTTCGCGCGCGGTGAGATCGATCTGGAGACCTACCAGGCCCAGCGGGAGGCGCTGTCGAGGATGCGCGGCGAGGACCTGCGGTGAATGGCGCCCCCGGGACGCGTGCGGCACCGAGAGGGTTGGCCTGGCTTGTGCTGGTCATGGCGAGCGTGGTGTTGATCGGATCCGTGGTTGCGACCCTCGTGTCCACGCGCGGGGGCACGGCGGCCCAGACCACGCCCACCACGGGCACGGGCTACGGCCCCGGCCTCGGTGGTACATCGAAGCCTTCGGGGAACCTGCCCGGCGGAGGGATGGGTGGCGACATGATGGGCGGTCCGCAGGTCTGGCTCGCCGGTGACGGCGTCCCCGTGTCGACGATCGCTGAAGCCAGGGCCCGGGCCTCGCAGGCGGCCGCCTCCCAAGGGCTGTCCACGGGTGAGGTGATGCAGTTCCGCGAGAACTTCTACGTCGAGTTGAAGGATTCGGCCGGGAATCCGGTCACCGAGGTGCTGGTCGACCCGAGCGACGGGTCGGTGTCGACCGAGTACGGTCCGGCGATGATGTGGAACACCGGTTCCCGGGACGCGACCGTCTCCGCTGACCAGGCGCGGAGGATCGCCGATGGCTGGTTGCGGACGAACCTGCCCGACCAGTCCACGCTCGCCGACGTCAAGGCGTGCCCCGGCTACTACACAATCGACACCGAAACCACCGGCACCATGGTGGGCATGCTGTCGGTGAACGCCACCACCGGGGCAGTCTGGTACCACACCTGGCACGGGACCTTCATCGCGGAGGAGGACGCCTGAGCGTGGCCGGTACCCAGCAGCTGAGCGCTCTGGTCGTCGATGACGAGCCGAGCCTGGTCCGGGTCGTGGAAGGATTCCTGGCCCGGGACGGTTTCGAGGTGCGCACCGCCGCCGACGGCGAGACCGCGCTCGCCATCGCCCGCGAGTCCGAGCCGGACGTGGTGGTGCTCGACCTGGGCCTGCCCGGCATCGACGGGATCGAGGTCTGCCGCCGGCTGCGGACCTTCTCCCGCTGCTACGTGCTGATGCTCACCGCCCGCGCCGACGAGGTCGACCTGCTGGTCGGTCTCGGCGTGGGCGCCGACGACTACGTCACCAAGCCCTTCTCGCCAAGGGAGCTGCTCGCACGGATCCGCACGCTGCTGCGCCGCCCGCGCAGTAGCGTCGACGCCACCCCGGAGCCGGACGAGCCGGGGCTGCGGGTGTTCGGCGACCTCACCGTCGACCCCCCGGCCCGCGAGGTGCGCGTGGGATCGGACCTGGTCGCGCTGACCCGTACCGAGTACGAGCTGCTGGAGACCCTGAGCAGTCGCCCCCGGGTGGTGTTCACCCGGCAGCAGCTCCTGGACGCGGTGTGGGCGGGCACGGCGGGTACCGCGAAGGGCGATGAGCACCTGGTCGACATCCACATCGGGCACCTGCGCCGAAAACTGGGCGACGATCCGCGCTCGCCCCGCTACGTGCTCACCGTCCGCGGCGTGGGCTACCGGATGGGCCCCGGATGACCAGAGCGGACGCCAATGCGAAGGGGCCAGGGCTCGGCCTGGCCGGCCGGCTGCTGTTGAACATCGGACTGGTCATCCTGGCCGGTGCCAGCACGGTCCTGGTCGCTGCGGTTCTGCTCGCGCCGCCGCTGTTCCAGCTTCACCTGCAGAATGCCGGCGTCGTCGTGGACGCCCAGGTCCTCGAACACGTCACCAGAGCATTTGAACAGGCCGTGCTGACCGCTCTCGCGGTCGGGATCCTGGTGGCGGCCGCGACCGCGCTGGGGATCAGCTGGCTGATCTCCCGCCGGCTCGCAGCCCCGATCCAGGACGCGGCAACCACCGCCAGGGCGCTCGCCGACGGCCGGCTCGACGCGCGCCTGGAGGACCCCCGGATGGGATCCGAACTGGC
>JBDHZJ010000192.1:0-5291 GCA_039811825.1 Propionicimonas sp. | reverse complement strand
CCGAGGCGTCCGGCGACGAGCGCGCACTTGGCCTTGAGCAGGAAGTACACCGGACGGCCGGGAGTGGACAGCGACTCGAAGTTGCCCTGGCCCTTGCTGATCACCACGTCGGCGTCGCGGAACAGCGCACGGAACTCCGGCGTGCAGTCCTCGAGGATCGTGCCGGGTGCTCTCGAACCGGACGAGACCAGGGTGGCCAGGGCATCGACACCGGCTTCGTGGGCCTCGGCAAGGGTTGCGTCGTTGATGATCGGGGCCTCGCGGACGGCGTAGACGAGCTCGCGTCCCGCCGCGGCCAGCGCGGCCAGCAGCACCTTGTCGAACACGGTCTCGCCGGTGTTGTCGCCGAGCACCAGCACAAGTCGGGCGGACGCCAGGTCGGCGGTCAGCTCGGCCAGGTCGCAGCGGGCGAACGGGCGCTCGAGCTCCTCGGTGACGCAGGCGGCGATGTCGAGGTCGGCGTAGATCGCGGAATCCATCACGTTCCCGGTGGCAGCGACCTTCAGCGCGGCCCGCAGCGGGTCGTCCGCGGCGTCCGCGAACCGCCGCAGCAGTGGTTCCAGGCCCAGCGCCGCATCCAGGTCGCGCCGCTTCACCGCGGCATAGGGATCGGCGACGCCGGTCTCGGAGCGGACGATCGCGTGCATCGCCTGCGCCATCGCCGGAGCGCTGGCGAACTCGGCCCGGCGGGAGAGGGTGAGGGCCGCGCGATCCATGATCCGGGCCTGGCACGCCTCGTCCGTGGTCGCCGTCCGGGCTGCCTCGAGCACCTGGCGGTGCATGCAGGGCATGCAGTCGAGGAACAGTTCCATGGTGCTGGCAGGCTATCGGGCGCGTGGGGCGACGGGGAGGTGGACCGAGTAAGGAACCGTCCCCAACCTGGTCCGGGGCCATGATGGTGGCATGGCACTGATCGAGGAACCCCGCCGGATGAACCCGCTGCTGCGGCTGGCCGTCGCCGTCTCGGACCGGGTCACCGGACGCCGGATGCTGCCGGCCCGGCTGCTGGCGTGGTACCCGAAGGCCGCCGTCGGCTCCGGCGTGCTGGAGTCGCTGGTGGCGCACCACGAGCCGTCCGAGCGGCTGCTGAAGCTGGTCCGGGTGACCGCGTCGATCACCGCCAACTGCGCGTTCTGCGTGGACATGAACGGCTTCGAGTACGACCGGGTCGGCATCACCGACGAGGAGTTCCTCGCCATCGGCCCCGGTCGGGAGGCCGAGGTGGCCTCCTTCTCGGCGCGGGACCGGCTCGCCATCGACTACGCCCGGCGGATCTCGAGTTCGCCCCTGCTGTTCCCCACCGAACTGATGGACGCGCTGCGCGACGCCTTCACCGAGCGCGAACTGGTCATCCTGGCCACGACCGCGGCCCAGGTGAACTACTGGGCCCGGGTGATCCAGGGCCTCGGCATCCCGCCGGCCGGCTTCACCGACGCCTGCTCGCTCCCGCAGGGCTGAGCGCAGTTGCCCGCCCAGCGAGATGGCGGGTCTCGGATGCTGCGACGGCGCGCCTACACTACGCGGCGTAGTAGACGAAAGGCGCAAGGGTGCGTACGCGACTGCTGTCGGGCAACGAGGCTGTTGCCCTGGGGGCCTGGGAGGCCGGCGTCGCTGTCGGCTGCGGTTACCCGGGCACACCGTCCACGGAGATCCTCGAGGCGCTGGCGCGCCGGCCCGAGGTGTACACCGAGTGGTCGGTGAACGAGAAGGTCGCCCTCGAGGTCGGGGTCGGGGCCGCCCTCGCCGGAGGACGCGCGCTGGTCACGATGAAGCACGTCGGGGTGAACGTCGCGGCCGACCCCCTGTTCACGGCGGCCTACACCGGCGTCCGGGCGGGGCTGGTGGTCATCACCGCCGACGACCCCGACATGCACTCCTCGCAGAACGAGCAGGACAACCGCAACTACGCGATCGCGGCCAAGGTGCCGATGCTGGAGCCGTCCGACTCCCAGGAGGCGCGCGAGTTCACCCGGCTCGCCTTCGAGCTGTCCGAGGCCCACGACACCCCGGTGTTCCTGCGACTGACCACCCGCCTCTCCCACTCCAAGAGCCTGGTCGACCCGTTCCCGGACGGTGCGCCGGTGCGCACGCCCGCCCCGGTCGAACCCGGCTTCGTGGCCGACCCGCGCAAGTACGTGATGATCCCGGGCCACGCGAGGCTGCGCCGGCGCGCGCTGGCCGACCGGTGGGCCGCGCTGGAGGCCCTGGCCGAAACCCACCCCGCGAACCGGGTCGAACGGCCGGACGCGGCCCGGGCGCCGATCGGCGTGGTCACCTCGGGCATCCCCTGGACCTACGTGAAGGAGGTCGCCCCGGACGTCCCGGTGCTCAAGCTGGGCCTGGTGCACCCCCTGCCGCGCCACCTGGTCGAGCAGTTCGCGGCGTCCGTGGACCGGCTGTACGTGGTCGAGGAACTCGACCCGCTGATCGAGACCCAACTGAAGGCGTGGGGGATCCGCTGCACCGGCAAGGACGCCTTCCCCTCGATCGGGGAGTTCACGCCGGCGATCGTCGCCGCAGGGCTCGGCCTGGCCGCCGGCGCCGAAGGGCTGCAGCCGGCCATCGAGGTGCCGGTGCGCCGTCCCGGCCTGTGCCCCGGGTGCCCGCACGACCACGTGTTCAACGAGCTCCGCCGCCACGGCATGATCGTCTCCGGCGACATCGGCTGCTACTCCCTCGGCGTGCTGCCGCCCTACAACGCCATGGACACCCTGCTCGACATGGGCGCCTCGCTCACCATGGCCCAGGGCATGGACGTGGTCGCGCCGCCCGAGCAGAAGGGACGCATCGCCGCGGTGATCGGCGACTCCACGTTCGCCCACTCCGGCATCACGGGCCTGCTCAACGCGGTCTGGAACGGCCGGGACGGGCTCTACATCGTGCTCGACAACGGCACCACCGCCATGACCGGCATGCAGCCCAACCCGATGAGCGGGGAACGGATGGGCCGTGCGGACGCCCCGTCCGTGGACTACGAACTGCTCGCGCGCGCGTTCCACATCCCCGAGGCGAACGTCGGCATGGTGGACGCCTATGACACGGGGGCGATCTCGGCCGCGATCGACGAACTGGCGCCGCGTCCCGGCGTCCGGCTGCTCGTGGTGATGGGCCTGTGCCTGATCGAGGGCCAGAAGCTGAAGAAGCTGGACAAGCTGACCGGCAAGAAGGACCTCCGCCGCGAGCTGATCGCCCTGCACCCGGTGGGCGGCACCCATGAGTGAGTCGATCACCAATGTCCTGATGGTCGGTGTCGGCGGCCAGGGCATCGTGCTCGCCGGCGACATTCTCGCCGAGGCGGCCGCGCTCGCCGGCCACGACGTGAAGAAGAGCGAGATCCACGGCATGTCCCGGCGCGGCGGTCCGGTGTTCAGCCACGTCCGGTTCGGTGGGCGCGTCCACTCCGCGGTGATCCCCGAGGGCGCGGCGGACGTGGTGCTCGCCATGGAGCCGATGGAGCTGCTGCGCTGGGCGCCCTGGGCCGCGCAGGGCGCGTCCGCCTGCTACCTGGCCGCGCCGATCCTTCCGGTCGGGGTGGAGGAGTACCCGGAGGGCTTCGAGGCGGAGATCGACCGGCTGTTCGAGCGGGTCGTGCGCGTCGAGCTCGCCCAGATCCGGCGCAGCGTACCGATGAAGGTGCGCAACACGGCCCTGCTCGGGGCGGCGTCGGTGTTCGTGCCGCTGGCGCCGGAGCACTTCGCGGACGCGCTGCGCGCACTCTCGCCGCGAGGCACGTACGAGACGAACCAGGCGGCGTTCGACACCGGACGCACGCTCGCCGGGCAGCAGCTCAAGGAGGTCGCCCATGTGGAGTGAGCCGGTCCAGACCCTGCCCCGGGAGGAACTGCGGGAGCTCCAGTTGCAGCGGCTGCAGGCACTCGTGGCGACCGTGTACGAGCGGGTGCCGTTCTACCGCGACCGGCTGGACGCGGTCGGGGTGACGCCGGGTTCGGTGACGAGCCTGGACGACCTCGCGCGGATCCCGTTCACGTCCAAGTACGACATGCGCGAGGTGTTCCCGTTCGGCCTCTTCGCCGTCGGCCGCGACGAGATCGTCGAGGTGCACATGTCGTCCGGCACCACCGGCAAGCCGGTCGTCGGCGCCTACACCCGCGACGACGTCGCCCTGTGGGGCGAGGTGATGGCCCGCACCCTGGACGCCGGCGGCGTGGGCGCCGACGACATCATGCAGGTCGCCTACGGCTACGGGCTGTTCACCGGCGGCCTCGGCGGCCACTACGGCGGCACCACGCTGGGCGTGATGACCCTGCCGATGTCGTCGGGCAACACCCTGCGGCAGCTGAACACCATGCAGGACTTCGGCACGACCGCGCTGGCCTGCACCCCGTCCTACGCGTTGTTCATCGCCGAGTACGCGCGTGAGCACGGCATCGACCTGGCCGCCGGGCCGCTGCGGGCCGGGTTCTTCGGTGCCGAGCCGTGGTGCGAGGAGATGCGGGCCGACATCGAGGCGAGGCTCGGCATCAAGGCCTACGACATCTACGGCCTCACCGAGCTGATCGGCCCCGGCGTCGCCGCCGAGTGCGGCGAGCAGGACGGCCTGCACGTGTTCGAGGACCACTTCTACCCCGAGATCATCGACTCGGAGACCGGCGAGGTGCTGCCGGCGGGGGAGAAGGGCGAACTGGTGCTGACCACGCTGACCCGGCAGGGCACGCCGGTGCTGCGGTACCGCACCCGCGACATCACCTACCTGGTCGACGAGCCGTGCCCGTGCGGACGGACGTCACGGCGGATCCACCGGCTGATGGGACGCAACGACGACATGCTGATCATCCGCGGCGTCAACGTCTTCCCGCAGCAGGTCGAGGAGGTGCTGCTCCGGGTCGAGGGCGTCGAGCCGTACTACCGGATCATCGTCGAGCGGGAGGGGGTCATGGACACCCTTGAGGTCGAGGTCGAGATGACCGAGGCGCTGTTCTCCGACGAGGTGAGGATCGTGCTGGCACTCGAGCGCCGGATCGAGCACGAACTGCGGCTGGCGCTGGGCATCCAGGCGGTCGTCCGGCTGGTGAACCCCAAGACCATCGAGCGCAGCGAGGGCAAGGCCAAGCGGATCGTCGACCGGCGGTCCCTCCCGACGGGCGCGAGGAGCTGAGCATGATCCTGCAACAGGTGTCGGTGTTCCTGGAGAGTGAACGCGGCCGGCTCGCCCCGGTGGTGAAGCACCTGGGGGAGCGGGGGGTGAACCTGCGCGCGCTGATGCTGGCCGAGACCGACCGGTTCGGCATCCTGCGGTTCATCGCCGACGACCCGCAGGCGGCGCTGGCTGC
>JBDHZJ010000191.1:0-5294 GCA_039811825.1 Propionicimonas sp. | reverse complement strand
TTCTCGCTCTTCGAGCAGAACATCCCGCTCGCCATCGGGATCGTCGTGGTGGCCTCCTTCCTGTTCGCGGGTGGTTCGACCATCCAGCACCTCGCCGTCAGCGGCACCGTGGACAAAGGGGCGGAGAACCGCTCGATGGGCCTGCGGCAGGTGCTCGGGCTGCTGAGCAACCGGCGCTGGCTGCTCGGCCTGGCCACCGTGGCGCTCGGCGCCAGCATGCACATCGTCGGCCTGATGCTCGCACCCGTGACCGTGGTGCAGCCGGTCGGCATCCTCGCGGTGCCGTGGGCGGTGCTGCTGGCCGCGAAGATCCACCACTTCCGCCCGACGAAGCTGATCTGGGGCGCGGTCGCGATGACCATCATCGGGATCGTCGTGTTCACCCTGTTCTCCGCGCAGAAGGCCGCGCCCGACACCGAGTTGCCGCCGACGCGGATCATCGTCGCCTGCCTGATCGTGTTCGCGATCGGCGGGCTGCTCGGCTTCCTCGGCCGATTCGGCTCGCCGTCGCTGCGCTGCCTGATGTGGGCCTCGGGCGGATCGTTCTTCTACGGGCTCAGCTCTGCGCTGATCAAGACCGTCGCCGAACTGGTCAGGGACGGGGACTTCACCGCTCGCCCGCTGTTCTGGACAACGGCCGCGTTCCTGGTGATCTGCTACCTCGTCGGCGGCTGGATGGTGCAGCAGGGCTACGCGAACGGGCCCGCCGAGATCGTCGTGGGGTCGATGACCACCACCGACCCGATCGTCGCGGTCACGTTCGGCCTGGCCGTGCTGGGCGAAGGCGTCCTGCTCGGCCCGCTGGATGCGCTGGGCATGGCGATCAGCGGCGCGGTCGCCGTGGCCGGCGTATTCGTGCTCTCGAAGTACCACCCGGACGCTCAGGGCCGCGAGCCCGCGGCGGCGCCCGGTTCCGCGGCGTCGGGCAACGAGCCGGAGTCCACACCGAGCCCCGAGGCGGAGCCGAGCGAACTCTGAGGGCTCAGCGGCGCCCGGGTGCCCTGGCCGCGATCGCCGTCCGGTAGACCTCGACGTACGCGTCCCGCATCGCGGCGGCCGTGAGCCCGCTGCCGAGTTCGGCGGACGCGGCCGACATCGCGACCAGGCGATCGGGGTCGTCGACCAGTTCGGCCATGCCGGCGGCGAGCTCCGCGGCATCGGGGCCGGTGAGCACCGCATTGTCCGGCCCGACCCCCACGCTGAGCCGGTCGTCGCAGTACAGGATCGGCGTGCCCGCGGCGGCGGCCTCGGCCAGCACCAGGCCCTGGGTGTCGAACCGGTAGGACGCAAGGACGAACGCGTCGGCGTCCGCGATCTCCTGCGCGATCAGGTCGGCGTCGGTGAAGTGGCCCAGGAACCGCACCGTTCCGTGCGGGATCCGCGCGGCCTGCTGGCGCAGGGCGCCCTCGGCGGAGCCGGTGCCGACGATGTGCAGTTCGGCGTCGTCGCGACCGAGCCTCGCGAACGCGTCGAGGATCACATCGACGCGCTTCTCCGGTCCGAGCCGGCCGCAACTGAGGAACCGGGTCGGGCCGCCCCGCGGGCGCTTGCGCCGGGCCCGGCTGAACGCGTCCGGCACCCCGGAGGCGACCACGTGGCCACGCCCGGCGAGCGCGCCGTCCGAGGCGTCCACGACCGCGTCGACGACGTAGCCCGCGGGGGAGGTGAAGGCGTCGACGGCGGAGGCCAGCCGGGCCAGGCTGCGCCAGTCGCGCCGGGCGAACGGCGAGTCGGAGGCCGCGTCCGGGTCGGGCGGGAGGTGCAGCGCCACGTCCGCGCCACGGCCGGCCACCCGGCGCAGCCAGCGTCCGGACCAGTCGAGGTAGGTGATCGAGTTCAGCCCGGACGACAGCGGGGTGGTGCGGTGGGTGCCGACGTAGTTGGAGTGGAACGTGTGCACGTGCGGGACGCCGGCCGCGCGGGCGACCTGGGCGGCGAGGAAGATCGACCCGCGCTCGTTCTGGGAGTGCACCACGTCGAGGCGGTGGTCCGCCGCGATCCTGCGGGCGAGCCCGGGGAGCGTCTGCAGTGAGCAGAGGAAGCTGGGGGTGCCGGGCATCCGCCAGAACGGCAGGCCCTCCCAGGCCGCGTCGGCGGGCGGGGTGAACTTGGTCTTCGGCGCGAAGAGGGTGACGTGGTGGCCGGCCGAGACGAGCTGGTCGACCTGCATCTGGATCGAGCGGGACACCCCACCGGACTCGGGGTAGAAGTCGTCGGTGAAGATGCCCACCCTCACAGCGGTCTCCGGCGACGTCACCCGTTCACCTTAGCGAGCGGGCCGCTCACGGCGCGTCAGCGCGACGGGTCTCAGACCCCGTGGACCGAATGGGGGACGGTTCCTTACTCGGTCCACCTCCGCACCACCACCGCAATGGACCGAATTGGGGACGGTTCCTTACTCGGTCCAGCTCCACACCACCACCGCAATGGACCGAGTCGGGGACGGTTCCTTACTCGGTCCACCTCCACACCACCACCGCAAGGTGGCCACTATCGGCCGACTACGGCCGATACTGGCCACTTTGTTGAGGCGGGAGCGTGGACCGAGTGAGGAACCGTCCCTGGTCCGGTCCGGGACTAGCCGGAGACGGGCAACGCCGACATCTGCCGGCCAGCGGCCGTGAGCAGGATGATCGTGCTGGCGCCCCGCTGCAGCGGGAAGAACAGCCAGCCGGTCTCCTGGTTGCCGCTCTCGATGGGCATGCCGGAGAACTGCGGCGACTGCGAGCCGGGCTGGGACGCCGTGGCCTGCACGTCGTCGTTGCCGAAAGCCATGAACGAGTAGCTGATCGGGCCGTTGTCGGCCATCACGCGGATCTCGACCTCCAGGCCCGAGTCGGTCCACTGCTGGCGGAGGATCTCCCAGCGCCCGGTGCGGCGCTCGTCGGGCGTCACGAACGGCAACCCGGATCCGGACGAGGTCGCGCTGGGCTGGGCACTGGGGCTGGCGGACGCGGCCGGGTCCGACCGCGGGGCGACCAGGGTCGTGCCGGCCCAGATCAGGCCCGCGACCACCACGGCGACCAGCGCGACGAGGAGGGGTAACCGGGATCGTGGCGGCGCGAACTCCTCGATGGTGACCGAGGGGAGTGCGGGACCGCCGAGGGCCTGGCCCTGCGCGGGCGGTGGGGTCGGCGTCTCGTCGACGGACGGGCGGCCGGGCCCGGACAACGGCGCGGGCGCCCAGCCGGACGGCGGCGGGGTCGATCCGGTCGGGGGCTGGCCGCCGGACGGTCCGGCGGTGGGCTGTTCCTGGCTCATCGCCGCCAAGGCTACCCCGGCCGCGGAGGCCCGCCTGTGGACAACCTCCCGGCCGGTCGGCCCCCTGTGGACGGGTGACCGTTCGGGCCCGGCGCTGCCGAGGATCCCGGGCATGAGTGTCTCGGAACAGCCGGCCCGCCTGGCCGTGCGCAGCGTCGACGACCTGGTCGGCCTGGTGCCCTACTTGATCGGATTCCATCCCGAGGAGTCGCTGGTGGCGATGCTGCTCGAGAGTGGCCGGGTGGTGGTCACCGCCCGGGTCGATCTCGACGCCGTCGCACAGCCCGGGGCGCTGGACGCCCTGCTCGCGAGGTTGTTCGACCGCTTCCCGCACGCCGAGGGCTGGTTCCTCGCCTACACCGATGACGACGAGGTGGCCTGGAACGTGCTGGCCGAGTGCGTGGAGCTGGTGGGGTTCGTCCGGCTCGGTAGGGTGCTGCAGGTGGGCAGCTGCGAGTGGCGGGCCGACTGCCCAGACGGCCCGGTCGGTGCGATCACCGGGGAGGTCGGTTCGGTGGCCGCGGCAGCGGCGGTGCTGGGCCTCCCGGCCCGGGCATCGCGGCGCGACCTCGCCGCCGGTCTGGCCGGTCCGCCCGACGCAGAGGTGGCCGGGCTGCTCGAGCAGTTCGAGGCCGTCGGGACGGAACTGGAGGCGATCGGCCCTCGGGGGCGCAGGCGCCTGCTGCGCAAGCTGCTGGGCACCAAGGGCCCGGTTCCCGTCGACGACTGCGTCCGGCTCGCGCTGCTCGCCAGGCGTACCGAGGGCCAACTGGCGGTGCTGCGTGGGCTCGCCCGCGACAACGCCGACCAACAGTTGGAGCTGTGGGCGGCCGTGGTGCGGCACTGCCTGGTCGATCAGCGCCCGCACGTGCTCGGGCTCGTCGGCATGGCGGCCTGGCAGACCGGTGACGGCGCGCTCCAGGTGGTCTGCCTGGAGGAACTGGACCGAATCGATCCCGCGGTGCCGATCGCGGCGCTGCTGGAGCTGCTCAACCGGAACGTGGTGCCACCGGACGCCTGGCTCGAGCTCCGTGACGTGCTGCTGGGCCTGCTCGAGGCGGAGGTCACAACTGCTGACCGACCAGGTAGCCCACGAGGTAGGTGAGGCCCATGGCCAGGCTGCCCACCACGACGTTGCGGATCATCGCCCGGACCGGCCGGGCGCCGCCCAGCCGGGCGCTCACGAAGCCGGTGATCAGCAGCGCGCTGAGCACGGCGGCCACGGTGAGCGGCAGCCGCACCCCGAGCGGTGTGGTCACGATCGCGACCAGCGGGATCACCGAGCCGGCGACGAAGGCGATCAGCGACGCCCGGGCCGCGGCCCACGGCGAGACCTGCTCGTCGGCGTCGAGGTTGAGGAACACCTGGGCGTGTGCGTCGAGGGCGGCGTGCTGGCTGAGTTCGGAGGCGACCTGTTCGGCCAGCTCGTGGGAGAGGCCACGCTCGGCGTAGTGGTCGGCCAGCTGGCGCAGCTTGCCGTGCGGGTCGGTGGCCAGTTCGTGTTCCTGCTGGCGGAGCGCGGCGAGCTCGCTGTCCTTCTGGCTGCTCACCGACACGTACTCGCCACCGGCCATCGACAGGGCGCCGGCCACCATGCCGGCGAGGCCGGCGATCAGCAGGGCGACGGTGTCAGTGGTGGCGCCGGCGACACCGAAGACGAGGCCGGCGGTGGAGACGATGCCGTCGTTGGCGCCGAGCACTCCGGCGCGCAGCCAGTTGAGTCGCTGCGAGAGCGACTGGGTGGGAGCCGCGGCCGTGACCCCGGGGGTGATTGCCATGAATACAGTCTTTCGGGGCAAAACCCCTAGTCGCAAGCAAGGAAAGGCTTGCCTTACCGGGGTCGCTGAGGCGGTTCGGCCGGCCACGGTACTGAATTGTTCGCAGATGCGGTTGTGCAGCGGGTCGGCCACGGCGGCCGGTGCGCGTCCGGGCGGAGCGATCCGATACCATGTGCGGGTGCGCAACGCATCACTGCTGCTTCGATAGCCGCGGCTGCACGAGCAGTCGCGGCGGCCCCTGGCGAGCCTGACGGC
>JBDHZJ010000190.1:0-5306 GCA_039811825.1 Propionicimonas sp. | reverse complement strand
GCGCCGGTGGGCTCGTCGGCGAACACCACGTCCGGCTGGGTGATCAGGGCGCGGGCGATCGCGACCCGCTGCTGCTGGCCGCCGGACAGCTGGGACGGCAGGTGCGTGAGCCGGTCGCCCAGGCGCAGCGACTCGACGATCCCGTCGAACCGGTCGCGGTCGACGCGGCGTCCGGCGAGGTCGAGGGGCAGCACGATGTTCTGCTCCGCGGTGAGCGTGGGCAGCAGGTTGAACGCCTGGAAGATGAAGCCGACCCGGTCGCGGCGGACGGCGGTGAGCTCGCGGTCGGAGAGCTGCGAGATCGCCTGGCCGCCGAGGACGACCTCGCCGGAGGTGGCCCGGTCAAGCCCGGCCAGGCAGTGCATCAGGGTGGACTTGCCGGAGCCCGAGGGGCCCATCACCGCGGTGAAGGAGCCGCGGGAGAAGCCGATGGTGACGCCCGCCAGCGCGTGCACCTCCGCCTCCCCGGAGCCGTAGGTCTTGGTCAGGTCGGTCGCCGCGGCGATCTGGTCGGTGGGCGCAGGGGCAGTCGTCGTCATGGTCACCTTGGTCACGCTAGAAGGGGTGGGTCGCGCGCTCGATGGCGTCCGGTCGAGGCCGGGGGTAGTGCCAGCACCACCACGCTATGCGCCGCCCCCAACCACCAGCCCGCCTCGAATCGGGGACGGTTCCTTTCCGGTTCGCAAGAACCGTCCCCATTCCAGTTCGCGGGGACGGTTCCTTTCCGGTTCGTGGGGACGGTTCCTTTCCGGTTCGCAAGAACCGTCCCCATTCCAGTTCGCAAGAACCGTCCCCATTCCGGTTCGCGGGGACGGTTCCTTTCCGGTTCACAAGGTCTCGACAGCTCGACCAACCCAACGACGGTCACGGGACGCCGGACTCGCTGGCCTTGTCAGAGGCTGAATCGGAAAGGAACCGTCCCCGCTCCATCCAATCGGGCCATCGTGGGTGGAAAGTGAACCGGAAAGGAACCGTCCCCGCTTCCCGGTGGACCGAGTGAGGAACCGTCCCCACTCGGTCCGGACCGGGTGGGGACGGTTCCTCACCCGGTCCACTCGCGTCAGAAGGGGCCGGGGATGCCCACGTACATCGTGGACAGGTACTCGTCGATCCCCTCGAAGCCGCCCTCGCGGCCGAGGCCGGACTGCTTCACGCCGCCGAACGGCGCGGCCGGGTTCGAGATCACGCCCGCGTTCAGGCCGAGCATGCCCGACTCGATCCGCTCCGGCAGCCGCAGCGCCCGGTTCAGGTCGGTGGTGTAGGCGTAGGCGATCAGCCCGAACGGGGTCGAGTTCGCCAGCGCCACCGCCTCGTCCTCGGTATCGAAGGTGACGATCGGGGCGACCGGGCCGAAGATCTCCTCGGTGGCGACCGTCGCGTCCGCGGGGACGTCGGCCAGCACGGTCGGGCAGTAGAACCAGCCCGGGCCGTCCACCGCGCAACCCCCGGTGACGACCTTCGCCCCGCGCGCGACCGCGTCCGTGACCAGGCCGTGCACCTTGTCCCGGCTGCGCTCGTCGATCAGCGGGCCCACCTCGACGCCGTCCTCGGTGCCGCGGCCCACCACCTTCGCCGCGAACCGCTCGGCCAGCCGCCGGGAGAACTCGTCGGCCACCTCGCGCTGCACGTAGAACCGGTTGGCCGCCGTGCACGCCTCGCCGATGTTGCGCAGCTTGGCCGCCAGCGCGCCCTCAACGGCCGCGTCCAGGTCGGCGTCCGCGAAGACCAGGAACGGCGCGTTCCCGCCCAGTTCCATGGACGTGCGCAGCACGTTCGGCGCGGCCTGCTGCAGCAGCCGGACGCCCACCTCCGTCGAGCCGGTGAACGACAGCTTCCGCAGCCGGGGGTCGGCGAGCAGCGGACCGGTCGTGGCCCCCGCCGACGTGGTCGGGATCACGTTCAGGACGCCCCTGGGCAGCCCGGCGTCCACCATCACCTGCGTGAACAGCAGCGTGGTCAGCGGGGTCAGCTGGGCGGGCTTGATCACCATCGTGCAGCCGGCGGCGATCGCGGCCCCGGCCTTGCGGGTGGCCATCGCCAGCGGGAAGTTCCACGGGGTGATCAGCAGGCTGGGGCCCACCGGCTTGCGCAGCACCATGAACCGCGTCTTCCCGTCCGGCGCGGTCTGGTAGCGGCCGGCGATGCGGGGCGCCTCCTCGCTGAACCAGCGCAGGAACTCGGCGCCGTAGGCCACCTCGCCGCGGGCCTCGGGCAGCGCCTTGCCCATCTCGATGGTCATCAGCAGCGCGAAGTCCTCGGTGCGGGCGGTGATCGCCTCGAATCCGGCCCGCAGGATCTCCGCGCGCACCCGCGGCGGGGTCGCGGCCCAGGCGTCCTGCGCGGAAGCGGCCGCGTCGAGGGCCGCCATCGCGTCCTCGGGCGAGGCGTCGGCGACCGTCGTCAACTGCTGCCCGGTGGCCGGGTCGTCCACGCCGAAGCGGGCCCCGGTGGAGGATTCGCGCCACTCGCCGTCCACGAACACTCCGGTGTGCAGCGATTCGAGCAGGGCGGTCTCTCTGGCATCCATGGGCCTAGCTTCCCACTCCGCGCAGGCCGTCGAACAGGCCGCCCGCGAGCGGGGCGGAGCGGGATAGTCTCGGGGTATGGCGCTGAGCGTCTTCGATCTGTTCCGGGTCGGCATCGGACCCTCCTCCTCCCACACGGTCGGGCCCATGAAGGCCGCCGAGCGGTTCGTCGCGTCCGTGCGCACGGACGGGCTGCTCGGCCGGGTCGCCGCGGTACGGGTGGAGCTGTTCGGCTCGCTCGGGGCCACCGGCCACGGCCACGGCAGCGTGGACGCGGTCGTGCTCGGGCTGGCCGGCCACCACCCCGAGACCGTGGACCCCGTCGCGGTGCGTCCGCTGGTCGAGCAGGTCCGAGCCGAACGGCGGCTCACCCTGGCGGACGGGCCGTCGATCGCCTTCGACCCGGACGACGACGTCGTGCTGCACCGCCGCCGGGCCCTGCCCGTCCACTCCAACGGCATGGTCTTCACCGCCACGGACGCGGCGGGCGCCGAGCTGGCCCGGCGCACCTACTACTCGGTGGGCGGCGGCTTCGTGCTGGACGAGGACGAGACCGGCCCGAACCGGATCGTCCCGGACACCACGGTGCTGCCGTACCCGTTCCGCAGCGGCGCCCAGTTGCTCGCCCACTGCGCCGCGACCGGCTTCTCGGTGGCTCGGCTCGTGCGGGAGAACGAGCGGGTCTGGCGCACCGATGCCGAGATCGATGCCGGGCTGCTGCGGATCTGGTCGGTGATGCAGGACTGCGTGCACCGCGGCATGACCACCGAGGGCGTGCTTCCCGGCGGGCTGCGGGTGCGCCGCAGGGCCCCCGAGCTGCTGCGGCGGCTCGAGGTCGAGGTGGACACCGCCGACCCGCTGCGCGGTATGGACTGGATCACCCTGTACGCCCTCGCGGTCAACGAGGAGAACGCCGCCGGCGGACGGGTGGTCACCGCCCCGACCAACGGCGCTGCCGGGGTAGTACCAGCATTGCTGATGTACTACCGTCGGTTCATCCACGGCGCGTCCGACGACGGCATCGTCCGGTTCCTGCTCACCGCGGGGGCGATCGGGGTGCTGGTCAAGGAACTCGCATCGATCAGCGGCGCGGAGGTGGGCTGCCAGGGCGAGATCGGCGCCGCGTGCTCGATGGCGGCCGCCGGCATGGCGGCCGCGCTCGGCGGCACCCCGGGGCAGGTGGAGAACGCCGCGGAGATCGGCATGGAGCACAACCTGGGCCTGACCTGCGACCCCGTGGGCGGGCTGGTGCAGATCCCCTGCATCGAGCGCAACGCGATCGCGGCGGTGAAGGCGGTGACCGCGGCGAGGACCGCCCTGCGCGGCGACGGGCGGCACATCGTCAGCCTCGACTCGGTGCTGAAGACCATGCGCCAGACCGGCGCCGACATGAGCGTGAAGTACAAGGAGACCGCCCGCGGCGGGCTCGCGCTGAACGTCATCGAGTGCTGAAGCCCGGGCACCGGGTGTACGGGACTGTCCAGTGGCACCCGCCGGGCAGGCCGCCTGTCTAGGCTGCCGACGTGGCGAACAAGTACCTCGAAGCGCTGAAGGCGATCGGCATCGGCGGCCTCCTGGCGGGCGGGCTCTCCTTCGTGCTCGCCGTCGTGACGGTCGCATCGAACCGGAACGGCTGGGGCCTGGGGCTGATCGGCATCTTCGCCTGGCTCGGCGCACTCGGAGTGGGCGTCGGCATCGTGGGGATCTTCCTCTGGCTGCACGCCGCGGCGGTCACGACGGGCCAGGCGCAACTCGCCGGGGCGCTGCGGGAGCGCCCACGGACGGCGGCGTCGCCCGAACCCGTGACGTGGCCGGTGGCACCGAGCCCGGCCGTACCGGCTGCGCTGGAGAGCACGCCACCACCCGCAACCGACGCCACGCCCGGTGCGACCGCCGCAGCGCCCGACTGGGCGACGCTCGCCACCGCGCTCGGCGAACTCGACGGACGGGGCGTGCCCGCAGCACTCGTCGCCGATCCCCGGGCGGCGGTCGAGGAGTTGCTGCGGAGGCTCGGCAGGAACGGCGTGAGCATCCCGCGGGAGCTGGCCGGGCAGCTGAACGCCCTGGACCCGCACGTGCTGGCCGTCCTCGCCCGGGCCCGCGTCTCCCCGTTGTCGGACGGCTGAACGCCGGTACCTCGACGGACGCCGGGCGGGGCCCGTCCGCGCGTCCTACGATGCAAGGGAGAGAAAGGCCCACCGTGGACATCCTGGACATCTACTCCCCCGATACCGAACGCTACGACGGACGCATGCCCTACCGGGCGGTCGGCCGCAGCGGCCTGAAGCTGCCGGCGGTCTCGCTCGGCCTGTGGCACAACTTCGGCGACGACGTGCCGTTCGCCACCCAGCGCGCGACCCTGCGCCGGGCGTTCGAGCTCGGTGTCACGCACTTCGACCTCGCGAACAACTACGGCCCGCCGTACGGCGCCGCGGAGACCAACTTCGGTCGCCACTTCCGCGAGGACTTCAAGCCCTTCCGGGACGAGCTGATCATCTCCAGCAAGGCCGGCTGGGACATGTGGCCGGGGCCCTACGGCGACCTCGGCTCGCGCAAGTACCTGCTCGCGTCCCTCGACCAGTCGCTGGCCAGGATGGGGCTGGACTACGTCGACATCTTCTACCACCACCACTTCGACCCCTCCACCCCGCTGGAGGAGACGATGCAGGCCCTCGACACCGCCGTCCGCTCCGGCCGCGCGCTGTACGTGGGCATCTCGTCCTACTCGGGACGCCGCACCCGCGAGGCGATGGCGATCGCCCGCGACCTCGGCACCCCGCT
>JBDHZJ010000189.1:0-5309 GCA_039811825.1 Propionicimonas sp. | reverse complement strand
CCATGGCCAACGCCATCGGCGACGTCGACGTGATCCACTCCCACACCTGGTACGCGAACTTCGCCGGGCTGATCGGCTCGAAGTTCCGTGACGTCCCGCACGTGGTCACGTCGCACTCCCTGGAGCCACACCGGCCGTGGAAGGCCGAGCAGCTCGGCGGCGGCTACCGCGTCTCCTCCTGGGCGGAGAAGACCGCGTTCGAGGATGCCGCGGCGGTGATCTCGGTGAGCGAAGGCATGCGGACCGACGTGCTCGCGTCCTACACCTCGCTCGACCCGGCGCGCGTGCACGTCGTGAAGAACGGGATCGACCCCGACGAGTTCAAGCCCGACCACGGCACGGATGTCGTCGACTCCCTCGGCGTGGATCGCGACCGGCCACTGGTGGTGTTCGTGGGCCGGATCACCAGGCAGAAGGGCCTGGTGCACCTGGTCCGGGCCGCCCAGCAGTTCGACCCCGACACCCAGTTGCTGCTGCTCGCCGGCGCGCCGGACACCCCGGAGATCGCCGCTGAGTTCGACGCCGCCTTCGCCGAGCTGAGCCAGACGCGCTCGGGCAGCGTGAAGTGGGTGCAGGAGATGCTCCCGCGCGCGTCGGTGCGACAGGTGCTGACCCACGCCACGGTGTTCGCCTGCCCTTCGGTGTACGAGCCGCTGGGCATCGTGAACCTCGAGGCGATGGCCTGTGAGACCGCAGTGGTGGCGTCCGCCGTGGGCGGCATCCCGGAAGTGGTCGTGGACGGCGATACCGGCACGCTCGTCGCCTACGACCCGAAGCAGGCGGGCGACCCCGCCTTCGTGGCCGGCTTCGAGGAGAAGTTCGCCGAGGAGATCAACCGGCTCACCCGCGATCCGGCGCTCGCCGAGCGCTACGGCAAGGCCGGCCGGAAGCGGTGCATCGACGAGTTCTCCTGGGAGAAGATCGCCCAGGAGACGGTCGCGGTGTACGAGAAGGCCATCGCCTACCACCAGTCGCTCTGAACCGAAGACGCCAGCGGGCCCCGGGGATCTCCCGGGGCCCGCTGGCTTGTCGATCGGTGCTGGTCAGGCGACGACGACGCCTTCCAGAGCCGCTTTCAGCTCGGCCGCTTCCGTGGCGTTCATCTCGATGACGAGGCGCCCGCCGCCTTCGGCCGGGATGCGCATGGCGATCACGCGACCCTCCTTGGCCACCTCGATCGGGCCGTCGCCGGTCCGCGGTTTCATCGCTGCCATCGCATACCTCAATTTCTGCGTTCAATGGATCCAACTCCCCCATTATTCCACCTCGCACCGGCCGACGCGGCACGCGCGCGGTCCGGCGAGGCACCCGGGGCGGGTGTCGTCGGGAGGAAGCTCAGGCGTCCGGGCGCAGATCGGCCTCGCTCGCGTCGAGTTGACGCGCGAGCAGGTCGAGCAACTCGTCCACCTGCTGCATCGAGTACCCGCGGGGGACCACCCCGAAGCGCAGGCTGCGTAGGTCGTCCCCGTTGAGGGCGCCGGAGGGCAGGTGTGGCCGCGGCGTGTCGGTGACGGTGGCCGGCATCTCGCCCAGCCGCCCGCTCGCCGCGACGGCGGCCAGACCGAGGATCAGGACCGCAGCCATCCACAACACCCACTCCATGTCCGGAACTCTACCCAGCCCCGGCCCCGGCGCGTCGCCCTCAGGACATCTGGGCAGTCGGGGCCGCCTGCGCCTCGGGGCCGGGCCCGGTGACCAGGGCCACGGCCTCGTCGGTGTCGTCGGTGAGCTGGAACAACTCGAGGTCGGACGCGGCGACGTAGCCGTCGGCCAGCACCCGGTCGTGCAGCCACCCGAGCAGGGGGATCCAGAAGTCGCTGCCGAACAGGACGATCGGGAACGAGGACACCTTGCGCGTCTGGACCAGGGTGAGGGCCTCGAAGACCTCATCGAAGGTGCCGAAGCCGCCGGGCATGACGACGAAGCCCTGCGAGTACTTCAGGAACATCACCTTGCGCGCGAAGAAGTAGCGGAAGTTGATGCCCAGCGAGACGTACTTGTTCAGCGACTGCTCGAAGGGGAGTTCGATGCCAAGCCCGACGGACAGCCCGCCCGCCTCCAGCGCCCCCTTGTTGGCCGCCTCCATGATGCCCGGGCCGCCCCCGGTGATGGTGGCGTAGCCGGCCTCGGCGAGGCCCGCTCCGATCCGGGACGCGGCCGCGTACATCGGGTCCTTGCGGGGCGTCCGCGCCGAGCCGAACACGCCGATGCCGGGCCCGATCTCGGCGAGGGTGCCGAAGCCCTCGACGAACTCCGCCTGGATGCGCAGCACCCGCCACGGGTCGGCGTGCACCCAGCTGCCGTCGCCCTTGCTCCCGAGCAGCCGCTCGTCGGTCGTGGTGGGGAGCACCTGGTCGTGACGCCGGATCACCGGCCCCTGCGTGCGGCTTCGTTTGCTCACGCCGGCCATTATCCGCCCCGGGCGCGCGTCCGGCGGGAACCCGACCGCAGCAGAGCGCGAACCCGGGCGACCAGTCGCGCCTCGTCCCCGAGCATCGCCCAGGTGATGTGCAGGTGGCGCCAGTGCTCGAGGACGAGGTCGTTCCCGCGCTCCCGATCGTGCTCGAACGCCTGCCGGCCGTGGTGGAACTCGTACCCGTCGACCTCGAGGGCCACCCGCTCGGCCTCGAAACCCACGTCGAGCAGGTAGCGGTTGCCGCAGGCCGTGACCGGCAGGTTGGCTGTCCAGCCCGTGATCCGGTGCCGGTCGAGGATGTCGTGGAGGCGCCTCTCGGCCTGCGACCACGGGTTCGTCCGCGACCGATGGACCACGCGACGCCGCGCCGGATTGCCCGGACGGTGCGGACCGGCCCGGAGCGCCGCATCGATCGCCCCGAGCGGGAGCCCGGCCCGGAGCAGGTCGTCGATGCGTTCCCCGTTGTCGTGGGCTGCCGAGTCGACCGCGACCGCGGCGGCTGTGAGCACCCCCAGGCGACGCTGGCGGTGCACCGACTCCGGCGCCACCCGACGGCGGGTGAACCGGTACCCGGCCGCGGCGACCCGGCGCGTGGGAGTGAGCACCTCGATCTCGCGGACCTCCTCGTCGGGCCAGTGGGTGAGCCGCGCCGCGGCGGCCCCGGCGAACACGGCATCCGGCACTCGCGCGGCGACCGCGCGGAGCCGGGTCGCCAGGTCGTCACGGGCGTCGGGGTGCACGTAGACGCCGGGCAGCAGCCGGACCAGGCGACCGGCCCGGCACCACCGGCTGAGGCTGGACTTGCGGGCGCGGTGCGCGCTCGCGAGCAGGATGCCGTGGTGCCGGGCGAGCAGGGCGTCGAGATCGATCACACCCGGGAGTATCGGCAGCGGGGCGCTATGGCGGTCAGCCACCCTGGCAGCCTGTGGACAACTCCGTTGCCGACCACGCTGTCCACAGGCATTTCGGGACATCCCTGCCGCGCGCCGGGTTCCGGGCGGCCAATTCGGGCCATCCCGGTTGACCAGGGGCAGGTTTGTCCCGGATCGCCGCGCTCCGCCCTAGGCTCGTGTCGTGGCTGAACCTGGGGCCTGCCCGTGCGGGTCGGGCCGCGACTACGAATCCTGCTGCGGGCTGCTGCACGGCGGTATCGCGCCGGCGCAGACGCCCGAGCAGCTGATGCGATCGCGCTACGCGGCCTTCGCCCTGGGCGATGCCGACTACCTCCTCCGCACCTGGCACCCGCGGACGCGGCCGGAAGAACTCCGGCTGGACCCCGGACTGAGCTGGCTCTCGCTGCAGATCGTGGACGCCACCGGCGACGAGGTGGAGTTCATCGCGCGCTACCGCGGTCCGACAGGACGGGGCTTCCTCCGCGAACGCTCACGCTTCGCCCGCCACGGCAGCCGCTGGTTCTACCTGGACGGCACCACGCCCTGAGCCGAACGGGACATTCCTGACCGGATCGGGCCGCACCGCCCCGAATTGCGCTGTGGCGGCACGTCAGCGGCAGTTCTGTCCCGTTCTCATGCCAGCGCCGCGAGGACGGCGACCACGTCGTCGGTGGTGTTCCAGACATGGAAGGCCAGGCGAAGGCGACCCGCACGGCCCGACGCCCGGATGCCGGCGGCGGTCAGCCGGGCCAGCAGGTCTCCGTCAGGGTCCGCGAGCGTGACGATCGCCCGGTGCTGTTCGGGGATGCCCAGGCCCCGGCAGACCGCATCGCCGAGCCCGCTGGCGTGCTCCCAGATCGCGGCCACATCGGCCGCCGCGAACAACCCGATCGACTGCTCGGCACCGACGAAGGCCTGCCAGGCCGGCGAGACGTCGAAGCGGCGGGCGTCTCCGGCGAGTTCCATCCGGCTGCCGTAGACGCCGCGCCACGGCTCCACGCCGGCGTACCACCCCGCGGCCACCGGACGCAGCCGCGCAGCGAACTCCGGTGCGAGCGTGAGGAACGCGACGCCACGGGGCGCCGACAGCCACTTGTACGCATGGCACACGGTGGCGTCGAACCGGCCGGCATCGACCGGCAGTACGCCCGCGGCCTGGGTGATGTCGACCAGGGTGGCGGCATCGACGGCCCGGGCAGCGGCGGTGATCCCCTCGGCGTCGGCCACCTCGCCGGTCGCCGACTGCACGAGCGAGAACACCACGAGGTCGGTGTCGGCGGTGATCGCCTCGGCCAGCACGCCCACCGGGGCCTCGCGGACCACGAGCCGCTCCCCCACGAGGAACGGATAGACCATCGAGGTGAAGTCGCCCTCGGCGATCAGGACCACGGCTCCGTCGGGCAGGGAGGCCGAGACGTTGGCCACCAGCGCCGAGGTCTGGGAGCCGATCGCCACCCGGTCAGTACCCACGCCGACGAGCCGCGCATATGTGGCCCGGGTGCGCGCGACCGCATTGTCGTACGCACCCGGGTCGACGTGACCTCGCCGCCAGCGTTCCGCATCGGCCTGCAGCGCCGTGATCGTCCGGCGCGGCGCCACCCCCGAGGTCGCCGCGGCCAGATAACCGGGTTCGATGTCGAACTCGGCGGCCAGTTCCTGGACGATCAGTTGCGTCGACGAGGCGCCGATCAGCGTGGTCACAGGTAGAGCGTGCCCCGGCCAAGGCGCATCACACCAGAGCATGTTTCCTGAGATCGATAACATATGCGCATGACTGAGGAGCCGCGGCTCGACCTGCACACCGTCCGCATCGTCCGCGCCATCGCCGAGCACGGCTCGATCACCGCCGCGGCGACGGCGCTGGGCTACAGCCAGCCCGCGCTCAGCCAGCACCTGCGCAGGGCCGAGGCCCGACTCGGCGCCCCGCTGGTGCTGCGGGTCGGGCGCGGCGTCCGGTTGAGCGAACCCGGACGCGTCGTCGCCCGGCACGCCGGCCCGAT
>JBDHZJ010000188.1:0-5335 GCA_039811825.1 Propionicimonas sp. | reverse complement strand
ACCGGCGCCACCCTCGACGTGGTCACCCGGCCCACCAGCGACTACGCCCGCTCCCTGGTGGACGCGGTGCTGCCGCTCCCCGTCCCCGCGGGAGGTGGCGATGACTGAGGGGTGGCGGCCGGGCGGTCTCGAGGTGGTCGGCGCGAGCGTCGAGTTCGCCGGACGCCGCGTGGTCGAGGGGGTCTCGTTCGCGATCCGGCCGGGCACGATCCTCGGGCTGGTCGGCGAGTCGGGCTCCGGCAAGACGACCCTGGCCCGCGCGATCGTCGGCTCAGTGCCGCTGACCGCCGGCAGCGTCCGCCTCGACGGCACCGAACTCGGCCGGCGCCGCAGCAGCGCCGAACGCCGCGCGCTGCAACTGGTGCAGCAGGACCCGTTCGCGTCCCTGAACCCGCTGCTGACCGTCGGCCAGGTGCTCGACGAACTGCTGCGCGTGCACTCCTCCACCCGGCGCGCCGCCGACCTGCTCGCCCTGGTCGGGCTGTCGCCGGACGCCCTCGCGCGCTACCCGCGGGAGTTCTCCGGCGGCCAGCGCCAGCGGATCGCGATCGCCCGGGCGCTGGCGGTGCAGCCGCGGGTCCTCGTCGCGGACGAGCCGACGAGTTCGCTGGACGTGTCCGTGCAGCGCACCGTCCTCGACGTGCTCGCCGGCCTCGGCCGGCAGATGCAGCTCGCCACCCTCCTGATCTCGCACGACCTGTCCGTCATCCACGCCGTCTGCGACGACGTCGCCGTGATGCGGGACGGCCTGCTGCTCGAGCACGCGCCCGCCGCGCGGTTCTTCCGCCGCCCCGGCCACCCCTACAGCCGCGCCCTGCTCGACGCCGTCCCACGACTGCCGGGGCGATGATGACGGTCGTCCCCGCCGTCGGCACCCCGATCCGCGCCGTCACCGGCGGGCTGGCGCTCGGCCCGGACGGGGAGTTCGCGCCGAACGGGCACCGGGAACTGGGGCCGGACGGCGTCGTCCTCGACGCGACCGGGTGCTGGACCACCCCCGGCTTCGTCGACGCCCACAGCCACCTCGCCTGGAGCGACTTCGACGCGGCCGACCGGCCCACGGACCCGGAGCAGCGGGACGCGGCGACAGCGGCGAACCGGCTCGCCACCCTGCGGGCCGGCGTCACGCTCGTCCGGGACGCCGGCGGCTACGACCCCGCCCTGGCCCGGCAGCTGGCCGGACGCCCCGGCCCTCGGGTGAACCTGTCGGTGGACATCATCGGGCCCGCGGACGCCCGCGGGGAGCGCCATCTGCGCGACCGGGTGGCCGCGCTCGCCGACCTCGGCGCCGCCTGGATCAAGCTGGCCGCCACGGGTGGGGTCGGGGCCGGCACCCGGCAGCTCGAACCGGTCTTCAGCCCCGGCGAGCTCGCCGCCGTGATGAGCGCTGCCGCCGCGGCCGGCCTGCCGGTGATGGTGCACGCCTGGGGCGGTCCGGCGCTCGACCAGGCCGTCGAGCTGGGTGCGGCCAGCATCGAGCACGCCGTGTTCCTCACCGCCGGGCAGGCGCGCCGGATCGCCGCCGCAGGGGCCTTCGTGGTGCCGACCGTGTGGATCTACACCGACGTGCTCCGGCTCGCCGAGGCGGGGGTCCTGCCGCGCACGCTGGCGCCGGCCGCCCGGCGCGCCGTCGCTGCGCACCCAGAGGCACTGCGGCACTGCCTGGACGCCGGCGTCCGCCTCGCCATGGGCACCGACGCTGGCCTGGCGTCGCAGCACGGCCGCAACCTCCACGAGGTTGCGGCGATGGTCGACGCGGGCGTCCCGGCCCCGACGGCACTCGCCGCCGCCACCACGGGCGGTCTCGCCCTGCTGGGCGAGACGGCTTCGAGAGGGGATCTCGTGGTGTTCAGCGGCGATCCGGGCCGGCCCGACGTACTGCGGGACCCGTCAGCGGTGCTCGCCGTGGTGCGGGACGGACGCGTCGTCCACCCCGGCGACTAGGGCGTGTCTCCCAATCCTGAACGCGCTGCGGTGCACCCGGTACGCCCGCTCGCTGCGTTGTCATCCTCGGCGATAGGCCCACTATCGACTCGTCTTCCGCCTTGCGAGCAGACGCACCGGGCACATCCTCGCCAGCGCCCGGGATTGGGAGACACGCCCTACCCGTTCGCGATCCGCGGCGGCGACGGCACCATCAGCCGGGACACGTCCACCTTCATCGGGCGGATCCTGCGGCTGGGCCGCGGCTGCTTCTTCTCCTTGCGGCGGCCGAGGTCCTCGTGGTCGTCGTGGTCCGCGAAGTGCTCCCGCTCGGGGAACGGCGTCGGGGAGACGGGCGTGTGCTCCGGCGTGGGCACGGTAGTGCGTGCGGCCGGCGCGGGCAGCTCGATCACGATCTCCGGCGCGGGCTCGGGTTCGGTCACCACCTCGTCCCGGAAGATCGCTTCCGGGATCATCGTTGCCGCCGCGGCCTGGCCGGGCAGCACCGCCGGGTACTCGACCGTCTCGGGGATCACGAAGGGCAGCGGGTCGTCGGCCGGGTTCGGCTCCTCGACCTCGACGGTGATCTCCTCGGCGACCGGCGCGGGCGTCGGCACGGGTTCGGGCAGCGGCATCGATTCGGGCTCGGGCTCGGGCAGCGGCTCCTCCTCCGGTGAGAAGGCGGCCAGCGCCTCGTACGCGGGCGCGAAGGCGGCATCGAGGGCCTCCTGCAGCTCCCGGGACAGCGGGGCCGCCCGCAGGTGCCGCGGCGTGTACTCGATCACGTTGTCGTACTGGTCGGCCTCGTCGAGGTACCGCGATCCGCGGTCCCCGGCGGCCGGTTCGGGCAGGTCAGCGCCCAGGAAGCGGGAGCCGTCAAGCATCTCGGTCATGTCGTCACCAGTCCCCTCACTGGAAATCCACGTTGCTGAAGATCGAATCCCGGTCGAAGGAGCCGTTGAACCCGACCCCTCCGGCCACCCCCACTCCGGCCTTGGTCCATCCTTCGTTCATCACCGACTCGCAATGGCCGCCGGTGCTCTTCATCCACTGGGCGACCACCTCGGCGGCCGAGGAGCCGGACGACGAGAGCGCGAGCACCTCGCCGTAGCCACCGGACACGCCGGCCAGCCGGAACCGAGTGGTGAAGTCCTTGGTGTCCCAGGTGACGTGGCTCAGGCCCTTGTAGACGTCCTGCCGGGCGGCCAGGTCACGACTGTGGGACAGCGCGAGATCGGAGAGCTTCCCGTCCCACGCCACCGGTGCCACGGCGGGCATCTTGTTGTTCGCATCGTTCTCGTGGCAGGTCTGCGGCGCGGCGCGGCGCGCGTTGATCTCGTCCAGCACCTGCTGCTCGAAGCTGGTCGGTTCGCGGGTCGTGCCCGCGTAGGTGACGCTCGTCGTCAGGGTGCCGGACGGGGTGTAGATCTTGACCACGTTCTCCCCGCCGAGCGAGGCGGGCGTCCGCACGCTCAGCGTGGTGTCGTCGATCACGGACACGGTGCCGCGGAGCTCGGGCAGGATGCCGGTGCCGTCCCTGGTGTCGGACCGTGCCACCTGCGGGGTGAAGGTGACGGTGTCGGTGCCGCTCAGCCCGGTGCCGGTGACGGTGAGCGTGGCGCCTCCGGCCAGCGGGCTGGTGCCGGGCGTGATGCCGCCGAGGGTGGCCGGAGTGACCACCACGGGATCGACGATGACCTGCACGGCTGCCGAGCGTCCGGCCTTGCGGGAGCGCTGCTTCGGCTTGTAGATGCGGTAGTAGCGGTCGTTCTCGTCGCTGGCGGTGACCTTCACGGTGAAGCGTCCGGCCCTGTTCGTGCGCACCTTCTTGATCGTGTGCCAGGCCGTCGAACCCACGTACCGCAGCTGCACCTTCACGTAGCGCCGGCCGGGCCGTGGCGAGACCTTGCCGGTGAGGGTCACCTTCTGGCCGACCGTCACGTGGGTGGCGGACGCCGAGAGGCTCACGCTGAACGTCGCGGCCTGCGCAGGCGCGGCGGCGACGCCGAGCGACCCTGCGACCAGACCGAATCCGGCCAGTAGGGCTGCAGCATGGCGCAGCAGCATCGAGCGCATTGTGTAGGACCCCTCCCGAGAATGCACTAACAGCCTGTCATCCACGGGGTGGTCAGGTAAGGCCCCTAACGGGTGACTTCTCCGGTCACCCGTTCGGGGGATCGGTGTGAGGACGGGCGAGTGCCGCCCGCAACCGGCTCGCGTACTCGGCCTCCTCGCCGGCGGCGTAGCGCGTGCGGGGCCAGAAGAACCCGCGCAGCCCGTCGCCCTTCGAACGGGGCACGACGTGGACGTGGAGGTGCGGCACCGACTGGCTGACCACGTTGTTCATGGCGACGAAGGTGCCCTGCGCGCCGAGGGCGGGCCCCATCGCGGCCGCGACCCGCTGCGCGGCGGTGAGCAGCGGCTGCATCAGCGGCCCGGGAAGGTCGAGCAGTGTCTCCACGTGCCGGGTCGGGCAGACGAGCACGTGGCCCTTGAACACCGGCCGGTGGTCGAGGAACGCGACCACGTCGTCGTCGCGCCAGACCTCCTCGGTGTCGAGTTCGCCGGCGATGATCCGGCAGAAGATGTCCGCGGCCATGCCGCGATTCTCGCACCGCGGCCCGAACGCAGGACGGCCCCCTCGCCGCAGCGAGGGGGCCGTCCGTTCAGGCTGATCAGATCGGGCTGATGTTCGAGGCCTGCGGGCCCTTCGGACCCTGGGTGATCTCGAACTCGACCTTCTGGTTCTCGTCCAGCGTGCGGAACCCGGAGGTCGAGATCGCGCTGTAATGGGCGAAAACGTCGGGGCCGCCGCCGTCGGGGGCGATGAAGCCGTAACCCTTCTCCGCGTTGAACCACTTCACAGTGCCAGTGGCCATCCACTAACTCCTTCTCGTGCGTGCGGTGCCGACTTCCGGAACCGCCATGTCGTCCCCGCACCCCCGAAGGAGCTCTTCCCCCGCTCTCCCGGCTGGGAAAGCGAGCCGGTACAGCGACTACGCGGAGAACGATAGCGGTTGTCACCCGGATGGGGAACAGTCCGCCCGGCGTGGCTTCGCTCGCGGACCGCCGCGAGCGGCTGTTTCAGGCAGCGCTGACGCGGACGGTGAGGGCCCGGGGCCGGATCCGCGCGTTCATCCGGGTGCGTGGGCCCACGGCATCGCCGTCCAGTTGCGCCTCGACCGGCTCCCTGGTGACCACGTCGACCCGGCCCGAGACCAGGTGTACGAACGCGGGGTGGCCGCGGCGGTGCCGGGACGCGACGTCGACGCCGATCGCGATCCAGCCGAACAGGGAGCGGGGCGACGCCAGCACGGTGTCGAGCCTGCCGTCGTCCAGCGCGGCCTCGGGGATCAGCCGGAGCCCGCCGGTGAGTTCCCCGCAGTTCGCGACGAGGACGGTGCGCGCGTGC
>JBDHZJ010000187.1:0-5343 GCA_039811825.1 Propionicimonas sp. | reverse complement strand
AGTTCCTTCGCCTTGCGCGAGAAGCTCTTCTCCGAGGTCAGGTACATGATCTTGATGTACTGCTGGGTGATCGTGGACCCGCCGCCGGACGCCGTGACGTCGGCGGGGGCGAGGCCGACCAGGCCGAGCGCGGCGCGGAACAGGCCGGTGGCCGAGACGCCCGGGTCGGTCCAGAACGTGCGGTTCTCGGCCGCGACGATCGCGTCCTTCACGTCCTGAGGCATCGTGTCGTAGGGGATCGTCTGGCGGTTCTGCACCGAGAACGACCCGAGCTTCGTCTTGCCGTCGTTGTAGTAGACGAAGGTGGTGTTGGTCTTGAAGTCCGAGTTGGGGTCGGGCAGCTTGATCGAGGCGTACGCGTAGGCCACCGCCCCGGCGCCGATCACGCCCACGACCAGCAGGATCGACATGATCCACAGCGGGATGCGCACCCACAGGCTGCGTTTCTTCCTGCCCTTGCGGTTGGTCTTCGGGGCGTTCCGCACACCGGCGGAGCGCTTCGGGTCAGCCATAGATGTCCTCAACGGTCTTCTGCCGCCGGGGCGGGCGGCGCTTCACGCCGTCCCCCAGCAGATAGGAAGCGATCATGTGGTTCCAGCCGCAGTCGACGCACACCTCGACGACGCGGACGGTGAACTCGCCGAACTCGTTCTCCATCTCCTCCAGCTCGGCGGTGGACCGGATCCGCCCCGAGTACTGGCCGAGCTGGTCGCCGAACACGTAGTTCAGGTTGGTCAGGCGGGGCGCATCGCAGATCGGGCAGTGCACCGCCGATTCCTCACCGTGGTGCAGGGCGGCCCGGATGAGCAGGGGGTCCGCGTCGCACACATCGGTGCCCTCCAGCGAGCGCTGGGGTCGCTTCAGCGCCTGCAGCGTATTGCGCCGCTGCAGGGCGTAATCGACCTCTTCCCGCCGTGACCACATGGGTTCAAGGGTAAATGGACGCCCGGAATTTCTCGATTCCGTGAGGGTGCGCTGAGCGTGCGCCACCGTCCGCTACCCCTGATCTTCGGACCACGGTCGTACGGCGGCCTCGCCGTCCCCGACCAGCGTCGGACGGCGCCAGCGCTACGGGATCCGGTCGCGGTCGACCGGTTCGGAGGCGGCGGCGTAGTAGGGCTCGATCGCCTGGTCGGCGAGGAACCAGCTCTCCCCGGTGTCGAGGAGCAGCGCCTGGCCGGCCTGCCAGCCGGCGAGCCGGTGCACCCGGATCGTGCGGGTGCCGCCGTCCGCGAGGTGCAGGACCAGGACGGTCACCGAGCGCTGGTCGAGCTGGCCGGTCTCGAACGTCCGCTCCGCCACGGAGAGCTCCGCCCACTCGTGGGTGCAACTGCCGTTCGCGGCGTCGGCGCCGACGGCCTGGTGATCGGCGGCCGGGTGGTCGGCGTAGTAGTTGTAGACGTCCAGGCCCGTGAGCGGGCCCGGGCACAGGCCGATCGTTGCGGTGCGGGCACAGCCGGTCAGGGCTGTCGCGGCCAGCGCGAGCGCGGCGAGGCCAGCGCCGATGCGGCGAGTCATCCGACCACCGCCTTGGGCCGTTCGGCGGCGTCCACGGGGGTGCCCGTGAGCCCGGACGGCGAACCGTAGTCGGTCGCCTGCACCGTGCCGTCCGGCCAGACCAGGGTGTTCTGCGGGCCTCCCTCGCAGCTGAACGAGCAGAACAGGTGGGTGACCTCCCACGTCGAGCCGTCCCGCAGGTGGAACCGGAACCCGTCCGCGTCGGCACCGACCAGCGTGTCCGTGCCGAGGTTCGCCGGGGACGCCGGCAGGTCGGTGAGGTAGTCGACCCAGGTCGCGATCTCGCGCCGGTCGGTCAGGACGCTGAGCCTGACGTCGCTCGGCGAGCCGGCGTAGCGGTAGGTGTACACCTCGATCCGGTCCACGTCGGCGTAGCCGAAGCCGGGCACGATGTGCTCCGCCGTGTGGGTCGGCGGCGACGGGCAGCCGGTCAGGAGCAGCGCGAGGGCCACCACCGAACCGAGCCGCAGCGACCGTCGCACGGCGCCATCATGCCCGCCGGGCGGTGGGCGTGCCGGGCCGGCGCGGAACTCGTACGGGTCTCAGCTGCTCAGCTCGTCGGGCCGCAGGTGGTCGAGGCGGTTCAGCCACAGCACCCGGGCCCGGCCGGGGACGCCGTCGAGCTCGACCAGCACGTTGCCGGTGTTGCCGAGTTCGAGCCAGGTGGGCAGGTCGCCGTCGTCCGCGGGGGGCCAGTCGGCCAGCGCGCGCAGCAGGTACTGGCTGAACCAGGCGTGGGTGACCATCCCGACGGTCGTCCCCGAGTCGCCGAAGCGGTCCCGGAACTCGGCGGCGACGGCCAGGGCGCGCGCCCACGCGTCCCCCGGGAGCTCGAACGGACGCCGGTACCAGCCGTCGGCGTCCGCGTCCGCGGGCCACTGCAGCCGGTCGGTGATGCCGTGCAGGACGGCCGCCGGACTGCCCGGGACGGGCGTCCCCCGGGTGGACAGGCCGGTGTACGCACCGGTGTAGACCCCGTTCACCTCGTGCAGCAGGGTGTGCCCCCGCAACGGCAGGTCGAGCGCGTGCGCGAGCGGCGCAGCGGTCTCGACGGCGCGGTGCATCAGCGACGTGAACAGCACCTCGGGGCGGGGCAGGGCCCCGGCGGCCACGTGGTCGGCCAGCCGCTGCGCCTGCCGGCGGCCGAGGTCGGTGAGGTGCGGATCGGGCACCCGGTCCCTGCCGTGGCCGGTCTCGGCCTCCACCTGGTTGTTCGCGGACTGGCCGTGGCGGATCAGGAGCAGCTGCACGTCCGGCAGCCTACGGCCAGCCCGGCGACTCGAATTGCCCACTCGTCGCCCCGATCGGGCGGCCAGGGGCGGCCTCGGAGGCATCCACCGTGCAGATCCGCTCGCCCGGTCTCCCACCCCCCTTTTGGGCGCGTGGTCGCCCGGATGCCACAATGGGTCGCCGCGCGGGGCATTAGCTCAGTTGGTAGAGCACCTGCTTTGCAAGCAGGGGGTCAGGGGTTCGAGTCCCCTATGCTCCACCCCGCACCGGCGGTTCCACTAGCGTGGCTGCATGCAGATCCCGGACGACTACACCGACGCCCTCGTCGACGAGCTGGCGCCCTTCGGGTTCGAGTTCACCTCGGTCGCGGCCGGCGAGGACTGCGGCGTGGACGTCCTGTTCGAGGCGGACCCCGAGTCGTTCACCAGGGCCCACCCCGGGCTCGGCATCGAGGAGTCGTACGCGGACGACTGGCCTCCGGTGAGCCTGCAGCTGTGGCTGCGGTTCGATCGCCACGGCGATCCGATCGAGGTCGACTTCGAGGTCTTCGACCTGCTCGCCTGGGCGGCGTCCGACGATCCCGAACTGCACGCCCGGCTCAGCACCATGGACGAGCCGGCCGACCACGCGGTCGCCGTCGGCGAGGCGATGGGCCGGGTGCTCGAGCAGGAGAGCGTGTCGCTGGACGACTACTTCGAGTAGGCGTCCGGCCGGCTCGGCGAACCGCTACAGCCGGTCCGTCCCTGCGGCCCAGGCCTCGGCGACCGGCCGGTTCGACTCCTGCCAGTACCACCACGCGATGTACGCCGCAGATGCGGCGCCGACCAGCAGCGCGGTCACCCCGATCAGCTTCGACACCGCAGCCTCCTCACGTTCCGCGCCCGAGCCTACTCAGCGCGACCCGGACGGGCTCGGCGTAGCGCTGGTGCGGACGCCGGGACTCGCGTCGGGCGAGGTGGTCGGCGACGTGGTGGGCGTGGTGCGGGACGAGGGGGTCGACCACGCGCTGCTCCCCGAGGCGGTGGTCGGCACGGTCGTGGCCGGCCTGGGACGCACCGTTGCCGCCCCGATGCCTGTCGTCGGCACGGGCCCGGTGAACACGTCGCTGGCCAGGGCGTCCCGGAGCCTGTCCAGCGCCACCGGATCCGCCACGGCGCCCGCCGCGGACGCCCACGACTGCAGCGGCCAGGTCACCACCGAATTCGCGCGCACCCGGGACTCGACCATCGTCTCCCGGATCTCGGCGCTGGTGAGGTCGGCGTCCACGGTCAGGCAGGGCGTCAGCGCGTTCATCACCTTGTCGAACCGGTTGGGGTCCGCGATCGCCACGCCGAGGCTGGCCCTCGCCAGCGCCGCGCGCAACAGGTCCGCGGTGCGGACCGACCGTTCCAGCGGGTTCGGCGCGTCGTCGAGGTAGCTGACCAGCTGGTCGCCGTCGAGCGACTCCGAGTCGAGCGTGATGCCGCCGAGGCTGTCCACGACCTGCCCGAACCCGTCCAGGTCGACCCGCAACTGGTGGTCCATCCGGGCTCCGGTGACCCCCTCGACGGCACGCGCGGTGAGCAACGGGTCGTGGGCGAAGCTCGCGGCCAGCGTGGTGCGCACGCTGCCGTTGTCGGCGAGCAGGTCGGAGGGCAGGGCGATCAGGGTGAGGTCGCGCCGCGACACCGACAGGTGCGCGATCACCACCGCCTCGAGGGTGCCGTTCTGCTGCGTGGTCATCAGCAGGTAGTTGACCGCGCTCACGCCGTCCACCGACACCGCGGTCGGCCGGCCCGCGTAGCTCGGCAGCGACTCCTCCCGCTGCAGGCCGTCCACGGCGTCGCCGAGCCGGTCGAAGTAGACCGTGAGCAGCGCCACTCCGCCGACGGAGATCGCGACGACGCCGACCAGCAGGCCGATGGCGAGACGGTCGAGGAGACGTCGTCTCCCCTGCCCGGTCCCTGCGCTCGGCTCCATGCCACCCCCTGCTTTCCGGCGTCCAGCCTAGGAGGCCCGGCCAACCCGGGAGTGTGGCGCGGCCAGGATCCTTCGCGTGGCTGCCGTGTCGGTCGGCCCTTCGACGTCCCCCTCATCGCCGAACGCCTCCGTTTCCGTCGAGCGCCCCTGCCTGAGCGGAGGCGTTCGACCGGAACAGTGGCGTTCGGCGACGGGCGGGGCGGTCGGCGTACCCTGTGCCCATGGCCGAGGAGAGCCAACGGCAGGCGGACGCGCGGCGACGCCACGAACTCGCGCAGGCCGCCGCCCAGGCGGAGGCCCGTGCCGCCCAGGCGAAGCTGGACGAGTTCGTCGCCCGGCTGCAGGAGGCAGGAGCCCGGCCGGAGCCGCTGCAGGCCACGCTGCTCAACGGGAAGCGGGTGAAGACGGGCCTGGCCGGGTGGTACCTGAACCGCGCCCGCACCTTGGCGGTCACCCCGGACGGTCGCTACTTCCAGCTGGTCACGGCCGGTTCCGCGCTGGCGCGATTCACCGGCGTGACGCCGCAGCCGGCGCCACCCACGCTCGTGATCGGCAGGGGTGGCCGGGACGGCGAGACCGGCGACCTGTCGGACTTCCTCGACCGGGCGTTCGCGACCTACACCGCCGGCTGATCGC
>JBDHZJ010000186.1:0-5353 GCA_039811825.1 Propionicimonas sp. | reverse complement strand
TTCGAGGCCGAGTACGCCGCCGAGTTCGCCGCGAAGGGCCTCACCTACGAGCACCGGCTGATCGACGACATGGTCGCGGCCGCGATGAAGTGGGAGGGCGGCTACGTCTGGGCCTGCAAGAACTACGACGGCGACGTGCAGTCCGACACGGTGGCGCAGGGCTTCGGCTCGCTGGGCCTGATGACGTCGGTGCTGATGACGCCGGACGGGAAGACCGTCGAGGCGGAGGCCGCCCACGGCACCGTCACCCGGCACTACCGGATGCACCAGCAGGGCAAGCCGACGTCCACCAACCCGATCGCCTCGATCTTCGCCTGGACGGGCGGCCTGAAGCACCGCGGCAAGCTGGACGGCACCCCCGAGGTGACCGGCTTCGCCGAGGCCCTGGAGCAGGTCTGCATCGAGACCGTCGAGTCCGGGAGGATGACGAAGGACCTCGCCCTGCTCGTCGGCCCCGACCAGCCCTGGCTGACCACCGAGGAGTTCCTCGGCGCCCTCGACGAGAACCTCGCCGCCAGGCTCGCCTGACCCACTGACCGACCCCCACCTGCCGAGTTGTCAGAATCTCCTGCGCCTATAGCCGAATGAGATTCTGACAACTCGGCAAGGGGGGCTCGTCGCCTGTGGACAGCTGGACTTTTACACAGGACGCGAGGAGTGCTGAACGTCGAAGTGACCTGATGCCGATAGTGACGGCGTGTATGCACAGATCGGTCGATCAGGGTCGCTGGGCGCCATCGCTGGGAGACAGTGCGGGGTTGTACATCGTCGTCAGTTGGCCTCGGTCGGGCTTGGTGCTCACGTCGTCACTGCCAACGTGGACGCCGAACGCTGGCTGACGATCGGCGAAGAGGTCGTCCTGCTGCAGAATGCTCCGCCGAATCGCAGCCAGTTGATGTGGATCGCCGTGCTGGACGCAGGAGAGTGCGCGCTCGGCAGCCACACCTCGCTCGAACTCGCGGGATTCCGCAGCTTTGCGTCCGAGGCTGAACTGATCCACCTGGTGATCCCGCGCGGCGAGAAGGTGACGCCGCTGGAAGGAGTCCAGGTGCACGAGTCGCGCCGACTCCGTCCGCGGGAGTCTGTGTTCACCGACGGACTTCCCCGGACGCCGACGGCGCGCTCGGTTCTGGACGCGGCTGCTTGGCAGCCCCACCCGCGATTCGCCGCGACGATGGTGGCGGCCGCGGTGCAGCAGCAGCTGGTCACTGCCGCTGAACTGGACGCGGCCATGCGCACGATCGGACGGATCCGGCACAAGCAGATCCTGCGTGAGGCGATCCGCGACGCAGCGGCAGGCGCGCAGGCGCTCGGCGAACTCGATCTCGCGGCGATGTGCCGGAGGTTCGACCTCGCCCAGCCGGTGCGGCAGGTGCCCCGCAAGGACGCGTCCGGCGTCTGGCGCTACCTGGACGCCGAGTGGGCGACCGCGAACGGGGACAGCGTCGTGCTCGAAGTGGACGGCGGGCACCACCTGGATGTCGCCCAGTGGCAGGCGGACATTCGCCGCGAGCGCGCGATCGTCGTCGGCCGGAAGTGGGTGCTTCGGGCCACGAACTACGAGGTGCGGCACGAGCCGGCGTTCCTCGTCCGGGATCTCCGGGCGCTCGGCGTCCCGACTACCGCCGAGTTGTCAGAGTCTGGTGCGGCTATAGGCGCATGAGATTCTGACAACTCGGGGGAGGGTGAGAGGATGGCCGGGTGAGTTCGACGCCGACCGCCGCGCTGCGGCCCGTCCTGGCCGAACTGCCCGAGTACCCGGCCGTCTCCTACGTGATGCCGGTGCTGAACGAGGCCGCGCACCTGGCCGAGGCGGTCGGTGCGGTGCTGTCCCAGGAGTACCCGGGCGAGCAGGAACTGGTGCTGGCGCTCGGTGCGTCCTCCGACGGCACGGACGAGGTCGCCGCGCAGCTCGCCGCGTCCGACCCCCGCGTCCGGCTGGTCGCCAACCCGCGCAACGACATCCCGATCGGGCTGAACCTCGCCATCCGGGCGAGCCGGAACCCCGTCGTGATCCGGGTGGACGCCCATGCCGAACTCCCGGCCGGCTACACCGTCGCGATGATCGAGATGCTGCGTCGCACGGGGGCGGCCAACGTCGGCGGCGTGATGGAGGCGAAGGGACGCGGGCGCTTCCAGCAGGCCGTCGCGCGGGCCTACAACTCGCCGTTCGGGCTGGGCGGTGGCTCCTGGCACCACGGCGAGGAGGAGGCCGAGTGCGACTCCGCCTACCTCGGCGTGTTCCGCCGCGAGGTGCTCGACGAGGTCGGCCTCTACGACGAGACCCTGCGCCGCGCCGAGGACTGGGAGCTCAACCACCGGATCCGCGCCGCCGGTCACCTGATCCTGTTCACGCCGAAGCAGAAGGTGACCTACTGGCCCCGCAGCACCTGGGACGCGCTGCGCCGCCAGATGTACGCGACCGGCGTGTGGCGCGGCGCACTGGTGCGGCGCCACCAGTCCACCCCGTGGCGCTACCTGCCGCCGCCCGCGGTCGCCGTCCTGGTCGGGTTCAGCCTCGTCATCGGGGTGCTGCAGCTGCTCGGGGGGGCCCGTGGCTCGGCCTGGGCGCTCGCCCACGTCCCCTCGCTCGGCTACCTCGCCGGCGTCACCGCGGTGGGCGTCACCCGGCTCGGCGGGGACGGGCCGGTCGACCGGCTGCTCAACGTGGTCGTGCTCGCCACCATGCACCTGGCCTGGGGCTCGGGCTTCATCCGTGGCTGGCTGCTCGGCGCCGAGGCCACGGTGGACCGCTCCCGGCTCCGCTGACCTTCTCCCGCCGAGTTGTCAGAATCTCGTGCGCCTATGGCCGAACGAGGTTCTGACAACTCGGCGGGCGGGCGGCGAGCGGGGTCAGCGGACGCGCCGCTGGACGAGCTTCGCGGCCGCCTCGGCGACGCGGGCGGCGCTGCGTCCGTCCGTCCACTCGTGGAACTTCAGGGCCAGTTCCCGGCTGTGCGCGGACGCCGCCTCCGCCGCAACGGGGTCGGTGAGCACCGCCTCGAGCCGGTCGAGCACGCCGTCCCAGTCGGTGCTCCACGTGCCCCCGGCGAGCCGGTCGTAGTCGAGGTACAGCCCCCGGCTGGCGCGGTACTCCGCCAGGTCCGGCGCGAGCAGCAGCAGCGGGCGACCGGTCACCACGAAGTCGACCAGCATGGACGAGTAGTCCGTGACCAGCACGTCCACCCCCCACAGCAGGGGCATCGACTCCCGCTGCTGCGTGGACGGGACCAGGCGCACCCGCGGCGAGGAGTGGTTGTACTCGCCGATGCCGAGCGGGTGTGGACGCACCAGCAGCACCAGGTCGAGCCGCTCGCAGACCTCCTCGATGCGCAGCCACTGCTGCTCGGTCGGCACGCCCGGATCGGGATCGCCGTCACGCCAGGTCGGCGCGTAGAGCACCACCCGGCTGCTGGTGAACTCGCCCAGGAACGGCGCCAGCAACTCCTTCGCCGCGGCGATCCGGGCGTCCTCGCTGCCCGCGAACAGGACGTCGGCGCGCGGCTCGCCGAGCACCTGCACCTGGCCGTCCATCAGGTGGAACGCCGTGGCCAGGAACGGGGCGAAGAAACCGGCGCAGGTGGGCAGCAGCGAGATCCGCCGGGTGCCGTGCCGGTAGCCCGCCCGCATCAGCGCGGCCACCCCGGGAACCTTCTCCAGGCCCCCCAGCGTGGTCACCGCGGGGGAGTCGGCGTGCAGCTTCTTCACCGGTGCGCCGTGCCACAGCTGGACGATCACGGCGCCGGAGAGCCCGTAGCGGTTCACGTCGCCGAAGCCGTGCGTGACGGCGGCCAGGCCCGCCCTGAGGGTGAGCCGGTAGCCCTCGCGGGACGAGCGGTCGACCACCTCGGGCATGCCCAGTTCGCGGGCGGCCCGCGCCTCGTCCTCGGAGCGGCACAGCCAGACCAGCCGGGGCGGGTCGGGCAGGGCGGACGCCGCGTGGTAGAAGGCCAGCGCCCCGTCCGCCGGACCGAAGGCGCTGCCGACCACCCACAGCCTCGGGTCGCGGGTCGTCCCGCGTGCCCGCACCGCGCCGATCGCGTAACGGGGGAGCGCGAGCAGCTTGCCCAGATTTCCCCGGGCGAACCCGAACCCCCCGCTCGACATGGCCGCGAGGCTACACCCGCGCCGACTTGTCAGACTTACAGGGCGCCATAGCTCTCCCTGAGTCTGACAACTCGGGGCGGCGGAACGGTCCCGCTAGAATCTGCGCGTGGACGACCCTGAGCCTGCGGCGGTGGCATGAGCACCCCACACAGTTCTTCTCCTCCGCTGCGCTCCCCTGAACAACTCCGTGGGGACCCCGCATGAGTCCGATCGTCGGCGACTCGCTCCTGATCCTGCTGTTCATCGTCATCGGCGGTGTGTTCGCCGCGGCGGAGATGGCGCTGGTCTCGCTGCGGGAGTCCCAGATCAAGCAGCTCAGCGTCCGGGGACGCCGGGGACGCACGGTCGCCCAGCTCACCGCCGACCCGAACCGGTTCCTGTCCGCCGTGCAGATCGGCGTCACCCTGGCCGGGTTCCTGTCCGCGGCCTACGGCGGCGCGACGCTGGCGGACAGCTTCGCGGCCGTGCTGACCGGCTGGGGCGTGCCGGAGGGTATCGCCGGGCCGGTGGCGCTGGTGCTGATCACGGTCGTCATCTCCTACTTCTCGATCGTGATCGGCGAGCTCACTGCCAAGCGGCTGGCCATGCAGCGGGCCGAGTCGTTCGCGATCGCCCTCGGCCCGATGGTGAACGCGATCGCCCGCCTCGCGACCCCGGTGATCTGGTTCCTCGGCAAGTCCACCGACCTGCTCGTCCGGGTGCTGGGCGGCGATCCCAACGCCTCGCGCGAGGAGGTCACCGACGAGGAATTGCGCGAGATGGTCGGCAGCTCGCCGACCCTCGGCGACGAGGAGCGCCAGATCGTGGACGAGGTGTTCGCCGCCGGCGAGGTCAGCCTGCGCGAGGCGATGATCCCGCGCACCGAGGTGGACTTCCTGGACGGCGCGATCCCCGCCCACAAGGCGTTCCGGGAGGTCCAGGACGCCCCGCACAGCCGCTACCCGGTGATCGGGGAGGGCCCCGACGACGTGATCGGCTTCGTGCACGTCCGCGACCTCGCCGATCTCGACCCGGCCGCGCGCAACGCGCCCGTCCGCGAACTGGTGCGTCCGGTCACCGCGCTGCCGCAGTCGATGAAGATCCTGCGGGCGCTCACCGAGATGCGCCAGACTCGCCAGCACCTCGTGATCGTCCGGGACGAGTACGGCGGCACCGCGGGCATCATCACGATCGAGGACCTGATCGAGGAGCTGATCGGCGACATCACCGACGAGTTCGACGTCGAGGCGAGCCCGGCGAGCGGCAA
>JBDHZJ010000185.1:0-5437 GCA_039811825.1 Propionicimonas sp. | reverse complement strand
GAGATCGGCTGCAGGTTCCAGTACCGGATGGTGTTCGGGATGAAGCACTCCTTGTGCTTGATCTCCATCGCGTCGAACGCGCAGCCGTCGGAGTCGATGCCCACGAAGAAGTCCGTGGACGGCCGGAAGTCGGCGAGCGTCGCGGCGTGGGCCGCGGGCTTCCCGTCTGTGGCGGTGGCGGTGGTCACGGTGTCTCCTTCGGTGGCTACGGCACCACTACACCCGACCGGTGGCAAGTTCTGCAACAGATTGCCATTCGTTGCCAGCTTCAGCCGTAGGTGTCCCGGGGACCACGCCCGGGAACGGACCGGCGTCCCTTCTTCCAGCTCGGCGCCTCGGGACCGACCACGACCACCCGGCTGACCGTGCCCTGGCCGAGCTGCTCGTTCAGAACGGCCACCAGCTGCGGGGCGATCGTGCGTAGCGACGTGGCCCACGTGGTGGACTCGGCCCGGACCGTGAGCACGGTGTCGGCGTACCCGACCGGCTCGGAGTGCTCGGCGTTCACCGGTCCGACCAGGGCCGGCCAGCGGGCCAGGAGCTGGTGGATGTTCACCTCGCGCGTCCAGCCCTCCGCCTCGATCACCTCCTTGAGCAGGTCGCCGAGCAGGGCGGGATCGTCGGTGCGCGGCGTGGCCGGACGCTTCTTCGGCGGCGGTTTCGGGGCCGCGCCCCGAGCGGCGCGGGCGACGCGCCGGGCGACGTCCATCCCCTGCGGGTCGTGCTCGGAACGCTCAGTCATCGTCGTCGTCCGCGGCGTCGGCGGCCCTTCGTGACGGCCGGCCCTTCGCAGGCTCAGTGCCGGCCTCCTCAGGGGCCGGGAGGGAGGGGGCCGGATCGGTGGGCAGCACCCCACCAGCCTGCACCGCGAAGCGGCGACCCGCCAGCCGGGCGGGCACGTCGGCGGCCACGGCCGCGGTGATCAGCACCTGCTCCGCACCGGCGACCAGGTCGGCCAGGCGCTCGCGGCGGGTCTCGTCCAGTTCTGCGAACACGTCGTCGAGCACGAGCACCGGCTCCACCCCGTCGGCCCGCAGCAGCGCGAACGACGCCAGCCGCAGCGCCAGTGCCGTCGACCAGGACTCACCGTGCGAGGCGTAGCCCTTCGTGGGCAGCTCGCCCAGGCTGAGGGTGAGGTCGTCGCGGTGCGGGCCGACCAGGCACAGCCCGCGGGCGATCTCCTCACCACGGCGTTCGCGCATGCGCTCGGTGAGGGCGTCGGCCAACTCCGGGACGGACGCTGCGGCGGTCTCCACGAGCCCTACCAGCGTTGGGTCGAGGGAGGAGGACTTGTACTCGACGCCGGCCACGTTGTTGGTGGGCGCGATGTCGGCGTAGGCGGCGACCAGGTGCGGGCGCAGGTCGGCCAGCGTGGCCAGCCGGGCGGCGACGATCTCGGCGCCGAACGCGGCGAGTTGGCCGTCCCAGACGTCGAGGGTGGCCGCCACGTCGTCGGTGACCGCGCGCGGCCCCCGTCCGGACAACGACTTCAGCAGGGTCGAGCGCTGCTTCACGACCCGGTCGTAGTCGGCGCGAACGCCGGCCAGGCGCGGCCACCGGGCCACCACCAGCTCGTCGATGAACCGGCGGCGCTCGCTCGGGTCACCCTTCACGATCGCCAGGTCCTCCGGGCTGAACAGCACCACCCGCAGGGCGCCGAGCAGGTCTCGCGGCCGCCGCAGCGGCGACCGGTTCAGGGACGCCCGGTTCGCCCGTCCCGGAATCACCTCGAGCTCCAGCAGCAGGCTGCGGGTGTCGTCGAGCGCGGCCTGGACGCGCGCCCGCACGATCGCCCGCTCCGCTCCCGCCCGCACCAGCGGCGCCTCGGCGGCCACCCGGTGCGAGCCGAGTGTGGCGAGCAACTCCACCGCCTCGACCAGGTTGGTCTTGCCCTGCCCGTTCGCCCCGGTGAACACGGTGACGCCCGACCCCAGCGGCACCTCGGCACCGGTGTAGGAGCGGAAGTCCGCCAGGCTCAGGTGGGTGACGAACACGGTCGGTCCTCCACAGTCACGATGCGTGCGGGCCCTTCGTGACGCGGTCGGGTTCGTTCCTCACCCGACCGCTCCTCAGGGACCGGTAGACAGCCACCCTCGTTCGACCGGAATCCCGTCACGCAGGCAGGCGCATGAGCATGATCACGTGCTTGTAGTCGATGAGCGGCTCGCCGTCGATCTCGTTCAGGCCGGTGAGCAGGCAGGGCTTGCCCGGCTGGGTGAACGAGAACTGCACGTAGGGGCTGTCCAGCGCGGACAGGGCATCGGAGAGGTAGTGCGGGTTGAAGCCCGCCGCGGTCATCGACAGGCCGCCGCCGGTGGTGTCCTCCACCACGGCCTCCAGCGCCTCGACGGCCTGCGCCTGGTCGCCGGTGGCCGCCTCCAGGGTGATCGAGCCGTCACCGATCAGCATCCGCAGCGAGGTGTTGCGCTCGGCCACCAGACCGACGCGCTTCACCGCAGCGATCACCTCCGCGGTGTTCGCCCGGACGGTGAGGGACGCCTGCACGTTCATCAGGTGCCGCACCTTCGGGAACTCGCCGTCCAGCAGGCGCGTGGTGATCTGGCGGACGCCGGCCGCGCCGGTGCCCTCGAAACCGATCAGGCCGTCGCCCGTCGCGGCCGCGGACAGGCTCAACGTCACCGTCTCCCCCGCCGTCATGCTCTTCGCGGTCTCGGCCAGCACCCGCGCCGGCACCAGCGCGGCACCCTCGCCGCGGGTGGAACGCGGGTTCCAGTCCAGCTCCTTCAGCGCCATCCGGTAGCGGTCGGTGGCGAGCAGCGACAGCGTCTCGCCCTCGATCTCCATCCGGACGCCGGTGAAGACCGGCAGCAGTTCGTCGCGTCCGGCCGCGACCACGACCTGGCCCACGGCCTTGGCGAACTCCTCGCTCGGGATCGCGCCGGTCGCCTCGGGCATCTCCGGCAGCGCCGGGTAGTCGGCCACTGGGAGGGTCTGCAGGGTGAACCGTGCGGTGCCGCAGACGAGTTCCATCCGGGTCTCGTCGGCGGTGATGTCCACGGCCTTGTTCGGCAGCGAGCGGGCGATGTCGGCGAGCAGCCGGCCGGAGACCAGCGCGATGCCGTCGTCGGTCACGTCCGCGGCGACCGTGATCTGGGCCGACGTCTCGTAGTCGAAGCTGCTCATCACGACCTGGCCACCGGACGCCTTCACCAGCAGGCCGGCCAGGATCGGAACGCTCGGACGGGTGGGCAGGCTGCGCGCCGCCCACTGGACTGCTTCGGCCAGGACGTCGCGATCGAGACGGATCTTCACCATTGCTCCCTTGGAAACTCACACGCGTGGTCGGTTGATCATATCGACGCGAACCCACGGGTTGGTGCGCGACGCGTTTCCCCACCTGTGTACGGCGTGACTTTGAAGTTCGAGGGAGATCTATCAATTCATGGTGGTAACAGCGGGTGTGGATTACGTGGACAACTCGTGAACCCTCTGCTCAGACGGCGTGTCGGCAGTGGAGGACGGCTGTGGACAACCCGGAACTACACGGGGAGGATCTGCGGACGGAGCCCGAGGGCCGCGCGCGACTCCACAGTGGCAGTGAGTTATCCCCCGAGTTTTCCACAGCGGTGCACAATGTCCCCCGAACGGGGGACAAGGGGCCCGGGAGCAACCGGGTGAGGGGTGGTTGGCCGGCGATCTCAGCGCAGCGGGGACTGCTTGATCCGGTTGGTCAGCTCGGTGATCTGGTTGAACACGCTGCGGCGTTCACGGAGCAACTGGCGGATCTTACGGTCGGCGTGCATGACCGTGGTGTGGTCGCGGCCGCCGAACAACTGGCCGATCTTGGGCAGCGACAGGTCGGTGAGCTCGCGGCACAGGTACATGGCGATCTGGCGGGCGGTGACCAGGACGTGCGTCCGGCTCTGGCCGCACAGTTCCTCGACGGTGATCCCGAAGTAGTCGGCCACGTTGGTCATGATCGCGGTGGAGGAGATCTGGGTCTCGGCACCCTCGGGGATGAGGTCGCGCAGCACCACCTCGGCGAGGGCCAGGTCGACCTCCTGCCGGTTCAGGCTCGCGAACGCGGTCACCCGGATCAGTGCACCCTCGAGTTCGCGGATGTTGGTCTGGATCTTCGAGGCGATGAACTCCAGCACGTCCGGGCCGGCGGTGAGGCGCTCGGCGGCCGCCTTCTTGCGCAGGATGGCGATCCGCGTCTCGAGGTCGGGCGGCTGGATGTCGGTCATCAGGCCCCACTCGAACCGGCTGCGCAGCCGCGGCTCCAGGGCCTCGAGAGCCTTCGGCGGCCGGTCGGAGGTGAGCACGATCTGCTTCTGCGCGGTGTGCAGGGTGTTGAAGGTGTGGAAGAACTCCTCCTGGGTCTGGATCTTGCCCTCGAGGAACTGGATGTCGTCCATCAGCAGCACGTCGACCTCGCGGTACTGCCGGCGGAAGTCGGCCGTCCGGTTGTCGGAGACGGCGTTGATGAAGTCGTTGGTGAGTTCCTCGGTGGAGACGTACTTGACCCGGACCCGGTCGTAGTAGTTGCGGATGTAGTGACCGACCGCGTGCAGCAGGTGCGTCTTGCCCAGCCCCGAGTCGCCGTAGATCATCAGCGGGTTGTAGGCCTTGCCGGGCGCCTCGGCCACAGCGACGGCGGCGGCGTGGGCGAACCGGTTGGAGTTGCCGATCACGAAGGTCTCGAAGGAGTACTTCGGGTTCAGCCGGTCACCGTTGCGGCCCCCCGTCGAGCGGGTGCTGGCCGGCGGCTCGGGTTCGGGCTCGGGCTCGGCGAGCGGCGGCGGCTCCTCGTCACCGATGGACGGGTCGACGTCGATCGCCAGCCGGATCGGGCGGGAGTAGAAGTCGGAGAGCTGCTGCTCGATGACCGGACGCAACCTGCTCTCGACGCGGTCGCGGGTGAACTCGTTCGGGACGGCCAGGATGACCAGGGAGTCGTGGACGGTGACCGGGCGCATGCCCTGCAGCCAGCCGCGGGTGGAGGCGTCCGAGGAGGTCCAGACATGCGACCACGCCGCGTCGAGGTCGCCAGAGGCGACCGGTTCGTTGGGGCTCCCGGGTTGCGACATGGGTCCTGCTTCGGCTCCTCACTACCTGCCCCAGCCAGGTTTCCACATGGTTGTCCACAGACTGTGCACGAGAGGTGCACGAGCACGGGGGTGACGGCCCCCGGTGGCCGTAGAGCAACCTAGCGAAGGTCTGGGCAGGTGCGCAAACAGTTTCGAGAGAACATTCTGTCAGCACGGCGTGTCGGCTCGACGTCCCGTCCGGGAGATGTCTGGTTTGCCGGAGGTCGGTGCCGCCGCGTAGAGTTGGGCAGTCGCTGTCGCGGCATTCGTGCGCCCGGGTGGGCGCATCTGGACCTGATTTTCATCGAACTTGGGAGCACTCGCGTGAGCAAGCGCACTTTCCAGCCGAGCAACCGGCGTCGCAGCCGCACCCATGGCTTCCGTCT
>JBDHZJ010000184.1:0-5440 GCA_039811825.1 Propionicimonas sp. | reverse complement strand
GGCGCGTCCGTACTGCAGCCCGGTGGCCTTCATCAGGTCCTGGGTGCCCGGCGCGGTGTAGCGCACCTCCTGGTAGAAGGTGTTCCAGTACGGCTTCTCGGTGCCGTCGGGCAGGCGCACCATCAGGATCGGCAGGCCCGGCTTGCGGAAGAACATGTCCTTGATCAACTCGGGCGCGGGCTGGATGTACCCGTCGGCGGTGAGCTCGCCGTGGCCCGCCCAGAAGGCGTTCCAGTCGATGAAGAAGTCCTTGTACGCCGACCGCTCGCCGTGGGCGAGGATGTCCTGGAACTGCGGGGACAGCACCGAGGCGTGGTTGAGGATGAAGTCGAAGGCGAAGTCGACGCCCTCCTCCGCCAGCGCATCGAGGTCGGCCCGCGTCGCGAACTGCTCGGACAGGTTGTAGTCGATCACGGAGAAGCCGCGGTCGAGGTCGGTGTTGAACACGCTCGGCAGCAGGTAGGCGGAGCTGAACACGTCCGCGAGCTCGGGACGCCGCACGAATGCGACCAGGTCGGACAGGGTGCCGCCGATGCTGTCGGGGTAGACGTTCAGCATCACACCCGCCCCGGGCAGGTCGGCCCCCATCGCCTTCAGGTAACCGTCGTAGTCGAGCAGTTCGCCGGACTTGGCAACGATGATCCGGGCCTTCGGCGCCTGCGCGTGCAGCTTCGCCTGCTCGAGCTCGAGCACCATCGTGGTGAACGGGCTGTCCACCGCGCCGTCGCGGCTGCGCGAACGGCGGTGGGCGAGGGTCTCCTCGGGCGTGCTGTTCAGCAGGATCGGGATGTCGACGCCGGCCAGGAACCCGGAGTTGCCGTGCGTCCACTCCACGACGATCACCCGGGTGTCGCGGACGTCCACCGCGTCGTACCAGAGCGCGTCCGGCGTGCGTCCCATCCGCTTCAGCATCAACTCGGGCGCGCCCTCGTGGAACGCGGCCAGGATGCCGCTCACCTCGTCGAAGTCGGTCTCGACCGGGGTGCCGAGGTAGCCGGCCAGCGCCCGGCGTCCCGCCCTCTGGTAGATGGCCAGCCACGGGTGCGCGGCGACCTCGGCCGGATCCGCGTCCCGGTCGGACGCCACCAGCGCGGCCAGTTCCTCCCGGACGGCTTGGCCGTAGGCGCCGCGGGCGACCAGCCCCTGCACGCCGCCCACGCGGAACGTGCGCAGCCGCTCGGCGTCGTTCACCGCGGGGATGCGCCGGGGGTAGTTGTCGCCGGAGAGCACGTAGGCGCCGACGCCGAGGGCGTTCAGGCCGTAGGCCAGCAGGGAGCCGGTCTCGGACTTGCCCACGCCCGACCCGCCGCAGACGGCGACGACCGCGCGCCCGCCGTCGGCCAGCAGCGGTTCGAGCAGCCGCCACAGCTCGGGGAAGACCACCCGCGCCTTGGCGAGGTGGGTCTCCTCGATCTGGACCTTGTCGCCGGGCATGTCCCCGGTGGGCACTGCGGCCAGGTCGGTCACGTCAGGGAAGCGCACGTCCATGTGGACTCCTCGTGGTTGTCGCCACCAGCAGGTTAGCCAACCCGGGGACGCACGTCTGCCCCTCTGGCTAAATCGATTAACCTGATGGTAGGGCGACCGACTCGGGCGCCGCAATTCGCGCGTCCTCCCGAAACCCCTCGAGAACGCCGGACGCGAGCACGGTCCGACTTCGTGATGTACGACGACCCGGCCGTGCTGGGGCTCGGTCGCCGCGTGGTGCGGCGACGGCTGGGCGTGGAGACCCCGGACATGTAAATGGTTCCTGCCCGGGGGGATGGGGCAGGAACCTGACTCGAGTATAGGTCGGGAAACCGGCGCGTGTCACCCCAATGGGTGACACGCGCTCAGTGTTTCTGCTCAGTTATTGTTCGCGGCCTCTGCCTCCGCCTTCAACTTCTCCATGTCGAGCGCCTTCACCTGCTCGACCAGGCTCGTGAACTGGCTCTTGTTCAGGGCACCGGCCTCACGGTAGACGAGGTAGCCCTCGCGGAACGCCATCAGCGTCGGGATCGAGGAGATGCCGAGCCCGCCCGCGAGCGCCTGCTCGGCGTCGGTGTCGACCTTGGCGAACACCGCGTCCGGATGCGACTCGGACACCGACTCGAACACCGGGCCGAACATCCGGCAGGGCCCGCACCAGGCCGCCCAGAAGTCGACGAAGACGACGTCGTTGTCCTTGATGGTGTCGCCGAAGTTGGCTTCGGTAACGGTCGTGGTTGCCATGAAATCAGTTTCCTTCGGTTTCGTCGGTACTACTCGGAGGGGAACACCACCGCGCGGGGCCACTATTCCCGCGGCGTCCCGGTCACGCGACGGCGACGAAGAGGTGCTCCGCGGTAACCCCGGGCAGGACGGTCTCCGTGTCCCCCTCGCCCAGCACGAGCGAGTGCCCCACCATCGCCGCGCGGACCGGCTGCCCGGGCAATGCCCCGGCCGTCCGGATCGCCGCCAGCAGCCCGGGCTCGTTCTGGATGTGCTCCCCCATCCGGAGCACCTCGACCCGGTGCGGCTCCCGATCCGCCAGGCGCAGCGAGAGCAGCTCGGTGCCGTCCAGGAAGCCGTCCGTGGCGGGGGCGACACCCAGCTCCTCGAGCGCGGGGATCGGGTTGCCGTAGGGCGAGCGCACCGGATGGTCGAGGATGGCCACCAGCCGGCGCTCGACGTCGGTGGAGATGACGTGCTCCCACCGGCAGGCCTCCTCGTGGACCAGCGTCCAGTCGAGGCCGATCACGTCGGTGAGCAGCCGCTCGGCGAGCCGGTGCCGGCGCATCACCCGGGCCGCCAGTTCCTCGCCCCTCGGGCTCAGCACCAGGTGCCGGTCGGGATGCACGGAGACCAGGCCGTCGCGCTCCATCCGGGCGACCGTCTGGGACACCGTCGGGCCGCTCTGGCCGAGCCGCTCCGCGATCCTGGCCCGCAGCGGAGGCACGCCCTCCTCGCCGAGCTCGTAGATGGTACGCAGGTACATCTCGGTCGTGTCGATGAGGTCGCTCATCCTCTCCTCCCCGCGGGTCGTTGCCAGACTATAGCCATGGGAACGTTGCCGGGGCCGAGAACGGTGAGGGTGGGCCCGCACCGTCTCGCAGGGTGGCTGGACGGCTTCGCCGAGCGGCACGGGCGCCCCCGGATCGAGGTCGGGACGGACGCGGTCGTGCTGGCCGCCCCGGACGGGGCCACGGCCCGGATCGGCCTGGCCTGGGGGCCGCTGGCCGGTGCCGACCCGATCGCCGAACTGGTCGAGGCCGTGACCCGTCCCCGGCTGGTCGGCGCGCTGATCGTGCGGCGCAAGGCGCACGCGGTGGGGGTGTTCGACGGCGACGCGCTCGTCGCGGGTCGCCACGGCAGCCACTACGTGCAGGGACGCACGAAGGCCGGCGGCTGGTCGCAGCAGCGCTACGCCCGGCGCCGGGCCAACCAGGCCGGACGCTCGTTCGACGCGGCGGCCGAGGACGCCGCCGAGGTGCTGCTGCCCGCCGTCGACCGGCTGGAGGCCCTGGTCACGGGCGGCGACCGGGCCGCGGTGGCCGCCGTCCTCGCCCACCCGGGACTGGAGCGGCTCGCCGATCCGGCGCTGCGCCGCGGCTTCGGCACCTTCGCCGTGCCGGACCCGAACGCGCGGGTGCTGGCCGGCTTCGCCGAGGTGTTCCGGCAGGTGCCGATCGAGCTGAACGAGCTCGCCTGAGCAGTCTCAGCGGCGGCGGATGAACACCACCAGCGCCGCGAGCAGCGCGAGCGCTGCGGCCCCGCCGAGCGCGATCAGCGTGGCCGAGTTGTCCGGGGCCTCGTCCGGGGTGTCCGCGACGCTGGTGTCACCGTCCACCCCCGACGACGGGTCGGCGCTGGCGGTCGAGGACGGGTCGGCGCTGGCGGTCGAGGACGGATCGGCGGTCGCGGTGCTGCCGGTCGTCGGCGAGGGCGACTCCGCGTACGCCACGGTGGTGACGACGGGCTGGACGCCGAGTCCGGCGACCAGGCCCACGAGCAGCCCGGCCAGGGCGCGACGGACAGCCACGATCATGGCCGGAGCCTACCTGCCCAGTCCCAGCACGCTGCCCACCACCACGAGGATGAGCAGGAACACGAGCGCGCCGGTCACGACGAGGCGTCGGGATCGCGGGTTCACGACCCCAAATCTATGCCAGGGCGGTTAGCGTGGTGCCATGGGATCGGTGCGGCTCTACGCCATCGCGATCGACGAGGTCCGGGACATCTTCGGGGCGAGCGAGGACACCTGTGCACGGCTGCGGGCGGTCGCGGCCGAGCGCTTCGGCAGCGGCGCGCCGTCCGCACCGGGCCGGCTCGGCAAGCTCGGGCCGGTCTTCCGCAGGCCCCCGGACGCCCCGGTGGTGCGTCCGGACGTACCCAGCGGTTCGGACGTCGAAGCCCTGCTGGCCGGGCGCTACGTCGCGCCGCACCGGCTGGCGCCGTGCTGGTTGCTGCTCGAGGCCTGGATCGAGGAGATCGCCTGGGGCAACGCCGGCCGCGAGGTCACCGAGGCTCAGCTCAACGACTTCGACTTCGACCTGGTTCGCCAGGGCGTGCCGTCGCGGTTCGGGTTGCGCAGCCTGCTGAAGAACAGCCTGGGCGTCGCGCTGCTGCCCTTCCCGGGCCTCGCCGCGGGGTGGGCCACCCTCGACCACGCCGAGGCGATGGCGGACGCGTGGCGTCCGGCGATCCCCGAGCTGGAGGAGGCGCACCGGGAGGCGGCGACCGAGCTCCTCGGCTGGCTCGACAACTTCCCGGCCTGGGTCGCGTCCGCGGACGAGCAGCGCCGGCAGCGGCCCGACCTGGTGGCCATCCTGCGCGCCTGACCCGGCGGACCCTGTCGATTCCGACCCGGAGCCCGCCGGACCGTACTAGACTGACCGACGGTCGGTCATTCACGATTCCAGGAGGGCCCGATGCCGGTAACCACCCGCACCACCCCCGTGCGGCGCCGGGTCACCAAGGATCCCGACGTCCGGCGCGAGGAGCTGCTCGATGTCGCGCTGGAGCTGTGCCGCACGTACGGCTTCGAGTCGATGAACGTCGAGCAGGTGACCCGGGCCGCCGGCGTGGCGAAGGGCACCTTCTACCACTACTTCGCCTCGAAGGACGCGATGCTGGAGCAGCTCGTCCGGCGCTTCGGGGACGACCTGTTCGACCACCTCACCCGCGCCGGCACGGACGGCACCGGAGCCGAACGGCTGACCGCGATCATGGACGCCGCGGCCGCCTACAAGCTGGCCCAGTCCGACGTCACCTACGCCTCCTTCCTGTACCGCGACGAGAACCTCGCCCTGCGCCACCGCCTGTTCGGATCCTGGCGCGAGCACGCCCGTGAGGTACTCGGGCCGGTGATCCGCGACGGGAGCGCCGACGGCTCGTTCTCCGTTGCCGACGTCGACGGCGCCACCGACCTCGTGCTGCTGCTCTGGTTCGACGCGGGCGACCGGCTCTGGGAGCGGGCCCT
>JBDHZJ010000183.1:0-5453 GCA_039811825.1 Propionicimonas sp. | reverse complement strand
GAGTTCGGCACGTCCGTCCCGCCGGAGAAGCGCGGCATGGCGCTCGGCCTGGTCGGCGGGGTCTACGGGGTGGCGAACATCTTCGGCTCCAGCGCGGGCAGCCTGATCCTGGACATCTTCGGCACCCAGAACTGGCAGTTCATCTTCTACGTGAACGTGCCGATCAGCATCCTGATCATCGTCGGCGGGTTGCTCATCCTGCCGAACCACAAGGTCGAACAGGTCGCGAAGATCGACCTTCTCGGGATCACCCTGCTGGTCGCGATGATCCTGTCGCTGCTGTACGGGCTGCGGAACATCGACTTCTTCGACCTGGGCGCCTCGATCACCGGTACCGACGTCTACCCCTACCTGCTCGGCTTCCTGGTGCTGCTGCCGCTGTTCATCCTGGCCGAGCGCCGCGCCGCCGACCCGGTGCTGAACCTCGGCTACTTCACCGACTTCGCGATCGGCGTGACCCTGCTGCTCGCGTTCCTGTCCGGCGTGATCCTGATGGGGGTGATCTTCGTCCCCCAGTTCGCGGAGAACGCGCTGGGTATCCCCACCGGGGACGGCGGCTACTTCGTGATCATCCTCGGCCTCGCCTCCGGGATCGGCGCCCCGCTCTCCGGGACGCTGACCGACCGGTTCGGCCCCAAGCCCGTGCTCGGCTTCGGGGTGGTCGTCTCGGCCATCGCCGCGGCCGTCGGGGCGTGGTGGGCGATCCCGTCGCCGTCGTGGGCCAGCGTGTGCACCACCCTCGCCCTGATGGGCCTGGGCCTGGGCTTCACGATCGGCTCGCCGCTGAACTACATGATGCTCGACCGCACGCCGGCCGAGGAGTCGAACTCGGCGCTGGCGACGCTCTCGCTCGTCCGCTCGATCGGCACGACGCTCGCGCCGGCGTTCCTGGTCGGCTTCCTCGCACACGCCGGGACCGACCTGCAGGCGAACCTCACCGCCGTCTTGCCGACGCAGGTCAGCGCCCCCGCGCTCCCCTACGCCGCCGAACTCCAGGCGACGTTCGCCGAACTGAAGGCCGACCCGGACCTGAAGCAGCAACTGAAGGACGTGGAGTTCCCCGACCTCGCGGCGCAGACCACGATCGACATCGACCCGGACGGCGGCGGCACGCTGCCCGACGACCTGGTCGACCTGCTCAAGACCGCCGACGTGACCAACATCACCGCCCGCACGAAGGTCGTCGCGGAGCGGATGTTCGCCGAGCAGACCCCGTCCGTGGTCAGCGACATCACCGACGGGGTGAACACGGGGATCGCCAGCATCGACGAGGCGCGCACAAAGGTGGCCAAGGCCCACACCAAGCTGACGAAGGCGGTGAAGGGCATCGGCAAGGGCATCACGGGCATGAAGAAGGCCCGCCAGGGGATGCGGTCCGGCATCAGGGGCATGGACAAGGCGATCACCGGCATGGACTCCGGCATCGCGGGCATGACCAAGGGGATCCGCGGGATGAGCAAGGGCATCGCCGGCATGACGAAGGGCATCGCGAAGATCGATCGGGACGTCGCAGGGCTCAAGAAGGCCCGCGCCGGGGTGCAGGCCGCCTACGACGCGATCATGGGCGCGCTGCCCCCCGGGACGCCGGAGCCGCCGCCGGCCCAGGAACTGCACGCGAAGCTCGACCAACTGGACGCCGCGATCGCCGGGGCGAAGCAGGGCCGCGCGGCGCTGGTCGACAAGCGGGCGGCGCTCAGGGACAAGCGGGCGGCGCTGAGGGACAAGCGCGCCGCGCTGGCGTCCCAGCGGAGCGTGCTCGCCGGGAAGCGTGCCGACCTGAAGGACCAACTCGCCACGGTGCAGCGGAAGCTCGCCAAGGCACGCGCCGACCGCGCCGACCTGGTAAAGGCGCGCGACGACCTCGCCGGCGTCCGCGCGGACCTCACCGAGACCGGGCACGAGATGGTCGTGCTGCGCGACGCGGTGCCCGGGGCGTTCGAGACGGCGAAGAACGACTACCTGGCCGAGATCGACGCGCTCTCCCCCAGACTGGAGAAGACGTTCCAGGACACGCTCAACGGCGGCTTCCGCGGCATCTACCTCGCCACGCTGGCAGCCGCCGTGCTCGCCGCAGCGCTCCTCCTCGCGTACCCGCGGCGCAAGGAGCCGTCCGGCGTGGCGTGAGCCGCAGGCGCACTGAACGCCCCTCCGCGTCAGGCGGACGTGTCCTGGAAGCGCTCGGCTCCGGGGTGACCTGATCACCCGCTACAGGTGATGCGAGGCCGTTCGTGATCCGGAATCCTTGATCCGGACGAAGGGAGCAGGCGATGCAGCCAGCACGACATCACAGCGAGTCGGAGCGGCCCCGACGGGTCCGAAGCCGTTTCCTGGTGGCGATCGTCCTGCTGGTCTCCCTCGCCGCGCCGCTCCTGAGCTCCTGCGCCGCCCCTGGCACCGATGCGTTGACCGGCACGACCTGGTACATGGTCTCGGGCGTCGAGGGGACACCGGCCTGGTCGTGGACGTTGTCGAACCAGACGCAGAGCCGGTACACGATCCGGTTCGAGACGGACGGGACGTTCGGCGCGCAGGCCGACTGCAACCAGGTCGCCGGCGCGTGGGAGGCCCGCGGGTCGGACCGGCTGACGATCACACCGGGGCCCATGACGTTGGCCTTGTGCGGCGAGAACTCGCTCGACGTCCTCTACGCCGGCCTGCTGGGCCAGGTGCGGAACTGGAACGTCGCCTCGACCGGGATGACCCTCACTCTCGCGGACGGCGGACAGCTCGACTACACCTCGGTCGCGCCCGCTACTCCCCCACCGACCGCGGCCGGGACCACGCCGACTCCGGCGACACCCACGCCGTCCCCCGCCCCGACGGTCACCCGGACGGTCACCGCGACAACGACGCCCACCGCAACGACTCCCGGGCCGAGTCCCACCACCGCCCGCCCGACGCCTTCGCCGACGGCGACACCGACGAACTCCATCTCGCCGACGTCCGCACCGACGTCCGGCCCGGACATCACCGGCCGCACGTGGCGGCTCGACGCGTTCACCCTCGTGACACCGCCGTTCCAGGGCGAGGTGCCGCAGGACATGCAGGACGCCTACACCATCGAGTTCGGCGCCGACGAGAGCTTCACCGTGCGCGCCGACTGCAACACGGTGAGCGGCACCTACGCCACCGCCGACGCCAGCGATTCCGGCGGGAGCCTGAGCCTGTCCCCGGGGCCGACGACCATCGTCGCCTGCGAGGAGGGCTCCTACGGCGACCTCTACCTCACCGGGCTGCAGAACGTCACGGCCTTCAGCCTGACGGACGGACACCTGACCCTCGCACTCGTCGGTGGGGGCACGCTCGAGTACCAGTGATTCGTCGACCCCGGAGACCAGCTCCCCTGACCGACGTCGGTCAGCGCCGCCTCACTGCAGGGCGGACGTGAGCCGGGCCAGGTTGTCCAGCAGCCGCGTGGGCAGCGACTGGCGCAGGTGGTCCTCCAGGGTGAGTTCGCGGCTCACCGCCCGGTAGTGGTCCTCCACCTCGCGCATCGCGTCGGTGTAGGAGCGTCCGGCGACCATCATCACGACCTCGAGGTTCAGCCCGAACGAGCGCATGTCCATGTTGGACGAGCCGATCACGGCGAGGTCGTCGTCGATCGTGAAGTGCTTGGCGTGCAGGATGTACGGCGCCGGGTAGAGGTAGATCCGCACCCCCGCCCGCAGCATCACCTCGTAGTACGAGCGCTGGGCGTGGTACACCATCGGCTGGTCGCCCAGCTCGCTGACGAACAACTCCACCTCGACCCCGCGCTCGGCAGCGGTCGTCACCGCCGCGATCAGCGACTCGTCCGGCACGAAGTACGGGCTGGTCAGGCTGATCCGCCGCCGCGCGCCGTAGAGCAGGGACGCGAACAGCTTCAGGTTGTTGTCGTTGTCGAAACCGGGTCCGCTCGGCACGATCTGGCAGGCCAGGTCGCCCTCCCCCGGAGGGGCCACGTCCCGGGCGGCCAGCGCGGGCACCTCCTGGCCGAGCAACGCGTCGGTCTCGCTGTACCAGTCGGTCATGAACACCGCGCTCAGCGCCTGCACGACCGGGCCCTCGACCCGTGTCATCAGTTCCTGCCACTGCAGGCCGCGCTTGAGGTTCTTCGGCTTGTTGTAGGAGCGGTCGACCAGGTTCTGCGAGCCCATGAAACCGACCCTGCCGTCGACCACGAGGAGCTTGCGGTGGTTGCGCAGGTCCGGACGCTGGTACTTGCCCTTCAACGGCATCACCGGCAGCATCGGCCGCCACTGCACGCCGATCGCGTCGAGGCGGGCGGTGGTCTCCCGGTACTTCGGGATGCCCTTCGAGCCGATGTGGTCGAACAGCACGTACACCTTCACGCCCCGCTGCACGGCCGCCGCCAGCGCGTCGAAGAACGGCGTCGTGGTCGCGTCCACGGCAAGGATGTAGAACTCGCACAGGACGTAGTCCCCGGCGGTGCCGATCTCGGCCGTCATCTGGCGCAGCGACTCGCCGTAGTCCTCGATCAGCGTGGCCGAGTTGCCCGCCGTGAGCGGTAGCGCGCCCAGGTTCCGGTTCAGCCGGGCGACCTGCTCCACCCAGCCCGCCTCCGGCGCCAGTTCCACCTCGGGCACGCCGCGGGTGATCTCGGCGATCCGCGCGTTCACCTCGCGCTGCTTGGCCCGGCGCGACCTCGGCAGCTTCGGGTTGCCGATCAGCAGGAACGCGATCACGCCCGCGTACGGAATCAGGAAGATCGCCAGCAGCCAGGCCATCGCAGACGACGGACGCCGGTTCACCGGCACCCAGAACAGCGCGACGACGCGGACGGCGAGCCCGACGACGTCGAGGGCGAAGCCTCCGTGCAGGAGGACGTCAGTGAGTTGCACGTGGACGCCGGATCAGAACAGCGCGCTCATCAGGTCGCGGCGGGCCTTCAGCACCGCCGGATCCGCCGGACCGACCGTCTCGAACAGTTCCAGCAGGCGCACCCGGACCGACTCGCGCTGCGCCCCGGAGGTGTTCCGGACCAGTGCGACCAACCGGTCGAACGCCTGCTGCACCGCCCCGCCCATCAGTTCGGCGTCGGCGGCGGACAGCTGCGCCTCGACGTCGTCGGGCGCCGCGTCGGCCTTCGCCAGCACCGAGGCCGGGTCGACTGTGCTCACCCGCGCGAGCAGGGCGGCCTGGGCGCGTCCCGCCTTCGCCTCGGCATCGTTGGGCGACGCGAGGAGGACCTTGTCGAACTCGGTGACCGCCCGGGCGAAGTCGCCCTCGGCCAGCGCCGCGTCCGCCTCGGCGAAGCGGGGGTCGGGACCCGCGTCGGCGTCGATGCTGACCGGGTCGGCGCGTCCCACGACTCCGTTCGCGGAGGCCGCCTGCAGCAGCTGGGCGATGTAGGCCCCGGCCTCCTCCTTGGTCTTGGTGCCCTGCCACAGCGGGGCGAGCTGCCCGCCGACGACGCCGATCACCGTGGGCACGGCCTGGATGCCGAACGCCGC
>JBDHZJ010000182.1:0-5478 GCA_039811825.1 Propionicimonas sp. | reverse complement strand
TCGGCGTAGCGCTGCCGCACCCGGGTCTCCTCGCCGAGCTCCTTGTGCAGCGTGGGCAGCGGACGCAGCGCCTTGCTGGCCAGCGTCCAGTCCAGCGCGAGCACGCTCAGCTCGCCCCGCTTCGACGAGATCACCCGCCCGGTCACGGAGACGAAGTCACCCAGGTCGACGTCGGCCTTCCACGCCTCCAGCCGGTCGGGGCCGACCTCGGCCAGCGACAGCATCACCTGCAGCCGCACGCCGGAGTCGGCGGCGGTGAAGCCGTCCTGCAGCGTGGCGAAGCAGAGCTTGCCGGTGTTGCGGACGAACACGACCCGTCCGCTCACGCTGACCACGTCGGTGGTCTCCTCGCCGGCGACCAGGTGGCCCCAGCCGGCGTGCACCTGCGCCGCGCTGTGCGTGCGCGGGACGGTGATCGGGTACGGCGCCACGCCGTCGGCGAGCAGCCGGGCGCGCTTCTCGTGGCGCACCTGCTCCTGCTCGGACAGGGACGGGTTCACGGGCGTCGGCTCAGTCACGGCGCATAGGCTACCGAGTTCGCGTACCCGGGCCACACCGGGCCCGTGGCTCAGCCGCCGACCGGCAGGTATTCCTCCCACCAGCGCAGGATGTGCTCGAACCTGGCCAGGCGGTGCTGCGGCCTGCCGGAGCGGGACAGCTCGTGGTTCTCGCCGGGGAAGACCAGCAGCCGGGTGGCCACCCCCCGCTGCTTGAGCTCGGTGTAGTACCGCTTCGCCGTCGCCAGCGGGCAGCGCAGGTCCTGCTCGGAGTGGATGACCAGCGTCGGCGTGCGCACGCGGTCCACCAGCAGCAGCGGCGACTGGGCGTCCATCTGCTCGCGGGTGCCGTGGCAGGCCTCGACGAAGTACCAGCCGATGTCGGACGCACCGATGAACGACTGCATGTCGAGGTAGCCGCGCTCGACGATCGCGCCGGCGAAGCGGGTCTCGTGGGCGATCAGCCAGGCGGTCAGGTAGCCGCCGTAGGAGCCGCCCATCACGCCCACCCGGCCGGCGTCGAGACCGGGGACGGTCGCCAGCGCGTGGTCGAGGAAGGCCAGCACGTCGTCGGCGTCCAGCCCGCCGAACGCGCCCCGGATCGCGGCGGCGTGCGCCTGCCCGTAGCTCGCGGACCCGCGCGGGTTGCACAGCACCACGGCGTACCCGGCACCGGCGTAGACCTGGGCCTCGTCGAAGAAGGACGCGCCGAACGCGGCGAACGGGCCGCCGTGGATGACCAGCAGGGTCGGGTGCGGGCCGTCGCCCTCGGGCCGCACCACCCAGCCGTGCACCGGGTAGCCGTCCGGCGCGGTGGCGACCAGCTCGATCGGCGCGATCGGGGAGGTCCCGGCGCGGAGCCGGGCCGAGAAGTCGGTCAGGGTTTCGACGGGCTCAACCAGCCGACCGGCGGGATCGGGCAGCAGCACCAGCTCGCCGGTCGAACCCGCGTCCGAGACCACGGCGAGCCGGACGCCCCCGGCCGCGCCCACGAACTCCACCGAACCGGGCAGGTCCCACGCGACCCGGGTGCCGTCCGCGTCCAGCCGGAACGCGACGCCGCGGCCGCGGGACAGTTCAGTGCCCAGCACGCCGTCACCGTCGGCGACCAGGTGGACGGCGTGCACGGTCTCGGCGTCGGTCAGCCGGCGGACGGGGCCACCGGTGCGGGGGACGACGAAGACCCCGGGGTTCTCGCCGAAGAAGTCGCGACCGCTGGCACCGGTGTGGCCGCCGACGAAGAAGATCTCCCCGCCCACCAGCACCGGGGGCTCGAGCACGCTGTCCCCCGCGGCGGAGTCGGTGAGCCGCACGGGCTCGCCGCCGTCGGGGTGGAATCGGTAGAGGTCCCAGCGCAGGTCCTCCTCCGCGGTCTCGTGGCGGGCCGCCATCACGACCACCGCGTCGCCGTCCCAGACCGGGTGCATGTGGTCGTGGTCGCCGTCGGACACCTGTCGGGGCTCGGGCACCGCGCGGAATTCGCCCGCGTCCGCCGCGGCCCGGCCGACCGGCCGCACCGGGGGCTCGCCGTGCGGGTCGGGCACGTCCACCACGAACAGGTGGCAGCGCTGGTCGCCGGTGTAGCCCGTGCCGTTGAACTCGAACTGGAAGGTGTCGATCAGGCGCGGGTCCTCCGCTGCCGGCCCGACCCCGTCGAGGGTTCCGTAGCGGCCGGCCTCGGGCACCCGCGCGGTGTACGCGAGCCGGGCGCCGTCGTCGCTGAACGCGAAGTCGCACACGCCGAGCTTCGCGTCGGTGACGAGCACGGGTTCGCCGCCCGCAGCCGGCGCGACCGCCAGCTGCGGCGGCCCGTCCGGGGTCGCCCTCAGGAAGCCGAGCAGCCGGCCGTCCGGAGAGAAGCGCGGACGGGTGTCCCGGAAGCCGCGGGTGATCCGCAGCGGTTCGCCCCCGTCCAGCGGCACGCGCCACAACTGGCCGACGTAGGCGTCCGCAGCCAGGTCCGGCCTCGTCACGGAGACGACAGCTTGGCTCCCGTCGGGGTGGACGACCGGGGCTGACAGCGAGGGGATCAGGGGTAGGTTCTCGGCTCGCACGGGTGCAGCCTATTCCTGGGTGAATTACCGCGCGGGATCCGCCCGATTTCCCTGACCGGCGAAACCCGGTCTCCGGCGCGCAGAATTGCTCCCCCTGCCGAGTTTGTGAGTGAGTGCTCACTCAGTAGACTCTCCCTGTGAGCAGAGCAACCCCCATGTCGCCCGAGGAGCGCCGCGAGGCCATCATCGCGGCCACGCTGCCCCTCCTGCTCGACCGCGGCCCCGACATCAGCAGCCGCGAGATCGCGCAGGCCGCCGGCGTGGCCGAGGGCACCATCTTCCGGGTCTTCGAGACCAAGCAGGACCTGATCCACGCCACGATCCACGCGGCCCTCTCGCCGGACGCGGCACTGGACGCGCTCGCCGCCCTGCCCGCCGGCCAGTCCCTCTCCGACCGGGTCGCCGCCGTCCTGGACGTGCTGCGGGCCAACACCGCCCGAACCCGTTCGCTGTTCGCCACCCTGTTCGGCAAGGAGGGCGGACCTCCCCCGCACCCCGGCAAGCCGCCGGGCAACCCGCACGACGCCAGACAACGGATCTTTACGGGGACGGCCGCGGCGCTCGAGCCGTACACTGACCTGCTGCGCATCTCCCCGGCGGCCGCCGCCCGGATCCTGTCGGCGCTGGCCTTCACCGCCAGCTTCGACGACTCCCGCCCCGAACTCGACGACTCCCGCCGCCTGGCCGACCTGGTGCTGCGCGGCATCGCGGAAGGAAACCAATGATCCGACTCCTGGGTCGCTACCTGCGTCCCTACTGGCCCCAGATCGTGGCCGTCATCGTGCTGCAGTTCGCCCAGGCGACCGCCGCGCTCTTCCTGCCCAGCCTGAACGCCTCGATCATCGACAACGGCGTGGCCACCGGCGACACCGCCTACATCTGGCGGATGGGCGCGGTCATGCTCGGCGTCTCGCTGCTCCAGATCGGCGGCCAGGTCGGCGCCACCTGGTTCGGCGCCCGCACGGCGATGGCCTTCGGGAGGGACCTGCGCCAGGCCATCTTCGACCGCGCCCTGTCCTTCTCCGCCAAGGAGATCAACCAGTTCGGCGCCCCCAGCCTGATCACCCGCAACACCAACGACGTCCAGCAGTTGCAGATGCTGGTGCTGATGACCGCGATCATGATCGTCGCGGCCCCGTTGATGATGGTGGGCGGCGTGTTCATGGCCCTGCGCGAGGACGTCGGGCTGAGCTGGCTGATCCTGGTCGCCGTGATCGTCCTCGGCACCATCATCGGCATCCTGGTCGCCCAGATGACGCCGCTGTTCAAGTCGATGCAGGCCAAGATCGACACGCTCAACCGGGTGCTGCGCGAGCAGATCTCCGGCCTGCGCGTGATCCGGGCGTTCGTCCGGGAACCCACCGAGGCGGTCCGGTTCGACGCCGCGAACCACGACCTCGCCGACACCGCGACCCGGGCCGGCCGGCGGATGATGACGATGTTCCCCTCGGTGTTCTTCGTGATGAACCTGTCCAGCATCGCGATCATCTGGTTCGGCAGCTTCCGGATCGCCGAGGGCCACCTGCAGGTGGGCCAGCTGACCGCCTACCTGGCCTACATCGCGCAGATCCTGATGAGCGTGATGATGGCCACGATGATGGTGATGATCGCGCCGCGCGCCGCCGTCGCCGCCGACCGGATCAACGCGGTGCTCGACACCTCGTCGTCGGTGGTGCCGCCCGCGGAGCCGGTCACGGCCGTCCGCCAGCACGGCGAACTGGCCTTCGAGGAGGTCAGCTTCGCCTACCCCGGCGCCGACCACCCCGTGCTCGACGAGATCTCGTTCCGGGCGCGTCCGGGCGAGACCACGGCGATCATCGGCTCCACCGGCGCGGGCAAGACCACGCTGGTGAACCTGGTCCCGCGGCTCTTCGACGTGACGGCCGGGGCGGTGCGGGTGGACGGCGTGGACGTGCGCGAACTCGATCCCGACCTGCTCTGGGGCCGGATCGGGCTGGTGCCGCAGCGTCCCTACCTGTTCAGCGGCACGGTCGCGTCCAACCTGCGCATGGGCAAGCCGGACGCGAGCGATGAGGAACTGTGGCAGGCGCTCGAGGTGGCGCAGGCGCGGGACTTCGTCGAACGGATGCCGGACGGGCTGGAGTCGGCGATCAGCCAGGGCGGCACGAACGTGTCCGGCGGCCAGCGGCAACGGCTGGCGATCGCGCGGGCGCTGGTCCGGCGTCCCGAGATCTACGTCTTCGACGACTCCTTCTCCGCCCTCGACGTGGCCACGGACGCGGCACTGCGCGCGGCCCTGGCCACCGAGACGGCGCACGCAGCGGTCGTGGTCGTGGCCCAGCGGGTGTCCACGATCCGCAACGCCGAGCAGATCGTCGTGCTCGAGGACGGCCGGATCGTCGGCCTCGGCACCCACGACGAACTGGTCGCGACGTGCCCGACCTACGCCGAGATCGTGGAGAGCCAGTTCAAGGCCTCGGAGGTGGCCGCATGAGCAACAGCACCGAACCGCAGCGGTCCGGCCAGGCTCCGGCCGCAGCCCCCGCGAAGGCGAACGAGCGGCCGAAGTACGGCCCGCAGCACCGCGGCCCTGGCCCGATGGCGCACGGCGCGGGCACCGGCGAGAAGGCGGTGTCGTTCGGCCCGTCGATGCGCCGCCTGCTCGGCCACCTGCGTCCGGAGCTGCCGCAGATCATCGCCGTGATCGTGATGACGATCATCGGCACCGCGATGAACTCGATCGGGCCGGTGATCCTGGGCCAGGCGACCAACCTGATCTACGACGCCGCCGTGGTGAACGACACGGCGATCCCGTTCGATGAGCTGGGCCGCGTCCTGATGCTCGCCCTGGCCGCGTACGTGGCGTTCTTCGTGCTGCTGTGGCTCTCGGGCTTCATGATCAACGCGATCGTGCAGCGCTCGGTGTACCGGATGCGCAAGCAGGTGAGCGAGAAGATCACCCGGCT
>JBDHZJ010000181.1:0-5528 GCA_039811825.1 Propionicimonas sp. | reverse complement strand
CCTCCCCCCCCCCCCCCCCGCCCCGCCAACGGCGATGAGGAATCTCTCACCCGACTCTCCTGCGCACATCATCCCCACTCGCTCGAATGGTGACACCGATCCAGCAGAGGAGACACCATGAACAAGATCACCCGTTCCACGGCGGCCTGGGCCGTCGCCGGCTCGCTCGGCCTCGCAGCGTTCGCCGGAGGCGGCATCGCCTGGGCCGAGAGCACCGGGGCACCGGTGGACGCGACCGGAACTCCCGCCCCCGCCAGCGCCTCTCCGGCACCCACCACCACGGGTTCCACCGCGCCGGCCACGGCGTCGCCGAGCCCGACCACCACCGGTGCCGCCGCTCCGGTCACGGCAGGGCCGACCACCACCTCGGTCCGGACCGCGGTCACGCCGAACACCGCGGCCACACCCCGGACGGCGGCGAGTGCGCGCACCGCCGTGAGCGCACGGACCAGCCCGACTCCCCGGACGGCCGCTTCGGCCCAGAGCCCGGTGAGCGCGAAGAGCCCCGTCACGGCCAAGAGCCCGGCCAGCCCCCGGACGCCGGCCAGCCCGGCGAGCGCGCCGTCCGCGCAGTCGGCAGACTGAGGCTGTGACCGATCTCGACCGCGCAGCCGCCCTGCTCGCCTCCACCGAGGCGGCAGGGCTGCTGCGCGCCGCGCTCACCGGGGAGGAGAGCGCAACCGTCGCGGGCTTCACCGCCGAGCTCACCGACCTGCACCTGCGGCCCGGCGCAGAGGTGACCGGCGTGTTCGAGGTCGGCTACGACCTCCCCGAGGGGCGCGTGACGGAGCACCTGTGCGCCACCACCGCCGACGTGCCCGAGGGGACGACGGCGCGGGCTTCCCGGGGCGACACGACCTTCCGCGTCTGGCGGCATCCCGCCGACCCGCGGCTGCCCGGCCTGGCGCCCGCGTGCGATCCGGCGACAGTCCTGGACTGGCTGGACGGCGTGCAGGTTCCGCGGCCGAACCACCTCGATCTGGAGCTGCTGGTCTACCGGCCGCTGCGTCGCGGCGTGGTCCGCTACCGGGCCGACGAGGTCACGGTGTTCGCCAAGGTGGTCCGTCCGGACCGGGCCGACCGCCTCCAGCAGCGCCAGCAGCTGCTGGCCGACGCCGGCCTGTCCACCGCCACGCTCGGCAGGACCGCACCCGGCGTCCTGCTCACCGGCCGGGTTCCGGGACGACCGTTGAGCGATGTGCTCGCCGATCCCGACCACTCCGACACGCTTCCGCAGGCCGTGCTGGGCCTGCTGGACGCCCTGCCCGACGCGATCACCGGGCTGCCCGCGCGGCCGGGCTGGAGCGCGGACCTGCCGTTCCACGCCGCCGCGGCGATCGCGGCGCTGCCCGACCGGGCTGCTGAGATCACCCGGCTCAGCGAACGCCTCCAGGTGCTGCTCTCACGGGGCCCCGACGTGGCGCTGGTGGCCACCCACGGCGACCTGTACGAGGCGAACATCTTCCGTGAGGACGACGGGCGACTGTGGCTGATCGACGTCGACCGACTCGGTCCAGGGCTGCTCGCAGACGACCTCGCCTGCCTGCTCGGCCACCTCGCCGTGCTGCCCGGGCTCTCACCCGAGCACTACGCGCACGTGAGCGTCCGACTACCGGAGTGGCTCGCTGCGTTCGAGGCCCGGGTCGACCCCGTCGACCTGCGCGCCAGGACGGCGGCCGTGCTGCTCAGCCTGGTTCCCGGCGACCCGGCCCAGTCCACGCACCGGCTGCGCCTCGCCCGGGACTGGGCGTCCTCGGCAGGATGAGAGGACTCTCATCGGCCAGCCCTTGGTCGGGAAGCCGCGGGCCCGTAGCCTCGGGAGCACGGAGGTGACCATGTCCCGAACCCGAACCACGTGGATCGTGACCGGCGCGCTCGGGGTCGGCGCCCTGGCCGCCGGATCGTTCGCGGTGGCTGCCCAGGCCTCGCCCGATCCGCAACCACCGCGCCCGGCCGTCGTCCTGCCGGAGGCGACGACGAAGGCGACCGTGAGCGCGACGCCGCGCCCGGCGACCCCGACGGCCTCCGAGACCGGCTCATCGCGGACGGGGTCCCGGCCGACAGAGACCGCCTCGCGGGTGAGCCCGCCGTCACCGGTCTCGGCGAGATCCGCGAACACACCCTGACCCACGCGGGGCGCCGGGCGTCCCGCGCTCAGACGAGCCGGTAACCCATGCCGCGCACGGTCTCGAACCGGTCCTGGCCGAGTTTGCGGCGCAGGTAGCGGACGTAGACGTCCACCACGTTGGAGCCGGGATCGAAGTCGTACCCCCAGGCACCCGACAGCAGTTGCTCACGGCTGAGCACCTGACCGGGGTTGCGCAGGAACATCTCGGCGAGGGTGAACTCCCGGGCGGTCAGGTCGATGCCTCGTCCGCCCACGCTCGCCTGCCGGGTGCGCAGGTCCAGGCTGAGGTCGCCGTGCTGAAGAACGGTGGCCGACTCCCCCGCCGTCCCGGTCCGGAGCCGGAGATGGATCCGCGCCAGCAACTCCTCGAAGGCGAACGGCTTGGGCATGTAGTCGTCCGCGCCCGACTGCAGTCCGGCCACCCGGTCGGACACCAGAGAGCGCGCGGTAAGCATGATCACGGGCACGCGGGAGCCCTGGCCGCGCAGGCGGCCGAGCACTTCGAAGCCGTCGATGTCGGGCAGCCCGACGTCAAGGACGACCAGATCGACGTCGCCGGCGAGCGCCAGCTCCACCGCAGCCTCCCCCGAGCTCTCCACCAGGGTGGTGAACCCCGCCGCGCGCAGCCCCTTGGCCACGAACGACGCGATCCGCGGTTCATCCTCCACGATCAGGATCTGACTCATCGGCCCTCCTTCGGCACGATCAACGGCAGCACCATCGCGACCCTGGTACCACCGTCGGGCACCGACGTCAGGGCGATCCGGCCGCCGTGGGCGACCGTGATGGCGTGGACGATGGCGAGCCCGAGCCCGGTCCCGCCGCGGTGCCCTGCCGAACTGCCCCGGGCATGCCGCTGCACCACCACGTCCAGGTCGCCGGCGTCCATCCCCACCCCCTCGTCGGCCACCCAGAGCTCCAGTTCGTCCCCGGCGGCCCGACTGCCCATCGCAACCGTGGTGCCGTCCTCCGAGTACTGCACCGCGTTCGCCGCCAGCTGCAACCAGGCCTGGGTGATCCGCTGCGCGTCGAGGACAGCCTCGACATCGGCGAGGTTCTCCAGCACCCAGTGCCGCTCGCCGAGCGCCGCCGCCTTGGTCACCGCCTCGTCGGTGAGGCGACCGACATCGCAGGGGGCGGGCACCACGAAGTCCGGCTGCTCTGCCCCGGCAAGGGTGAGCAGGTCGTCGACGAGGCGCCGCATCCGTCCGGTCTCGTCCAGGACCAGATCGCGGGTCGCCGCGACCTCCGCCGGGTCGTCGACGTCGAGCAGTTCGAGGTGCCCCCTGACGATAGTGAGGGGTGTCCGCAGTTCGTGGCCGACATCGTCGAGCAGTTCACGCTGGTCGTCGACCGCCCGCTGCAGGCGGTCGAGCATGCCGTTGATGGTGGTGGCGAGCCCGGAGAGATCGTCCCTCCCCCGCACCGGAACACGTTGGCTCAGATCGGTCTCGGTGATCCGGGCGGCCGTGCGGTTCATCGTCCGGATCGGTTCCAGGAGGCGACCCACCAGCACCCAGATCAGCACTCCGACACCCAGCACCGCTGCGGCGGCGACCAGGACGTAGGTGGTGTAGACGTCGGTGAGCAGCGCGCCCTCGCCACGCAGGTCGCTCACCACGACCAGGGCGTCCGAGCCGCTGCGGGAGCCGAGCCGGACCGGGGCCACCGTGTAGCGGTAGTCGCCCGTCGAGGTGGTCAGCCTTCCGCTGGCGATCGTGTCACCGGCGGCGAGGGGCAGTACCGCCTCGAGCAGCTCCGGGTCGTCCTCCGGTCGCAACGGCACCGCGTCCCGAGCGAGCCAACGGGGAGCCCCGGCGACCACGCCGACGACGCCCTCGGACGGCGCCAGCACGGCCTGGCGCACCGCTTCCCTGAGCAGGGCGTCCGTCGAGGCGAAAGGCTGGCCGGTGGAGGGATCACCGCCGGTGACGAGCAGTTCGAGCCGGGACACCTCGCGGTCCTGGTCGGCCGCGACCCGGTCTTCGATGGCCGCGTTCCCGCGCAGGTAGATCACGAGCCCCGAGGCGAGCAGGGCGACCAGGGTCAGTCCCACCACCGCCACGATCACCCGGATGCGGACGGAGAACACCCGCGCTCCGGGAGTTCCTGGCCGCGCCATCGCTCCAGTGTGCCCGACGGGGGTGTCCTCCCGCCGGGAACACGCGATCGGGACGACCCACGGCCCCGCCTCGGCCAGCAGGTCCGGAACTCTGACCCCGAGGACCCCGCCAGCCCGGTGAGCGTCGACAGCCGGGGAGTGGACGCCCGGAGGCGTCCCTGCGACTCCTGCTCAGAGGCGACTCCTGCCTAGAGCACACCACGCTCCCCGGGCAGGAGTCGAACCTGCGTCGCTAGTCCTGATTCAAAGTCAGGCGGGCCCTGCCGGCAGACCAACCGGGGAACGACCGTCGGCTGACGGCTGGGGCCCACTCTACGGCGACGGGGAGGACGCCCGCACGCGGCCAAATCCACCGTGTGGCGCGGGTGGTTGGCTGTCCAGGGGTTCCGCGCGGCTGAATCCACCCAATGAGGGTCGTTTCCGGACTCAAACGGTGGATTCGGCCGCGCCAGCGGAGTTGGCTCGGCCGGGGCGGGGCCCAGAAGGTGGATTCGGCCGCGTCCAGGCCTCCCCCCGCTGCCGGCCGGGTGATCGGGCCTCGTCAGGATTGGCAGCTCTCGTCGCGCCACAGCGGGACGGATTCGCAAACCCGCCCGTCGCGGGCCACACTGGGGCCATGCCCACGGCCCCGGTCACGACGCGCGCGCGGCGCAGCCGCGTCCGGATGACCCGCGCCGAACGGCGCGAGCAGCTGATCGACGTCGCCCGCGCCCTGTTCGCCGAGCGCGGACTGGAGGGCACCTCGGTGGAGGAGATCGCCGCGCACGCCGGAGTGAGCAAGCCTGTGGTCTATGAGCACTTCGGCGGCAAGGAGGGCCTCTACGCGGTGGTGGTCGACCGCGAGGTGCGCACCCTGCACGACGCGATCCGCACCGCCATCACGACGCCGCGGGCCACTCCACGCGGCCTGATCGAGCTCGGCACCCTGGCGCTGCTGGACTACATCGACGACCACCCCAACGGCTTCCGGATCCTGTCCCGGGACTCCTCGGCGACCTCGCCGGAGGGCTCGTTCGCGACGATCCTCTCCGACATCGGCTCGCGGGTGGAGGACCTGCTCGGCGACCAGTTCACCGACCGTGGCTTCGACCCGGACACCGCCCCGCTGTACGCCCAGATGCTGGTCGGCCTGGTCGCGCTGGCCGGACAGTGGTGGATGGACACCCGCGAGGAGCTCCGACTGTCGAAGCCGGTGGTCGCCGCACACCTGGTGAACCTCGCCTGGAACGGCATGCGCAACCTCGAGGTATCCCCCACGCTGCACGTCCACCCCCGCCG
>JBDHZJ010000180.1:0-5533 GCA_039811825.1 Propionicimonas sp. | reverse complement strand
GCGTACGAGCTGCTCGCCTCCGGGGAGACGCTGGGGGTGTTCCAGCTGGACGGCGGCGGCCTGCGCTCGCTGCTGAAGCTGATGCGTCCGGACAACTTCGAGGACATCTCGGCCACGATCGCGCTGTACCGGCCCGGGCCGATGGGCGCGGACAGCCACACCAACTACGCGTTGCGCAAGACCGGCCGGCAGAAGGTGGAGCCGATCCACCCCGAGCTGGCGGAGCCGCTGGCCGACATCCTCGACACCACCTACGGCCTGATCGTCTACCAGGAGCAGATCCAGCAGATCGCCCAGCGGGTGGCCGGCTACACCCTCGGCGGCGCGGACCTGTTGCGCCGGGCGATGGGCAAGAAGAAGAAGGAGGTACTGGAGGCCGAGTTCGAGCCGTTCAGCGCCGGCATGAAGGCCAACGGGTTCTCCGACGCGGCGATCAACAAGCTGTGGGAGATCATGGTCCCGTTCGCCGCCTACGCCTTCAACAAGGCGCACTCCGCGGCGTACGGAGTGGTGTCCTACTGGACCGCCTACCTGAAGGCGAATTACCCGGCCGAGTACATGGCGGCCCTGCTGGAGTCGGTGAAGAGCGACAAGGACAAGACCGCCCTGTACCTCGGCGAGTGCCGCCGGATGGGCATCAAGGTGCTGCCGCCGGACGTGAACACCTCCGAGGGCATGTTCACCCCGGTCGGGGAGGACATCCGCTACGGGCTCGCCGCCATCCGCAATGTCGGCGACAACGTGGTGCGGGGCATCGTCGAGGCCCGCGGCGAGCGGGGGCCGGCACGCGACTTCAACGCCTTCCTCGACCAGGTGCCGCTGGTGGTCTGCAACAAGCGGGTGATCGAGTCGCTGATCAAGGCCGGCGCGTTCGACCTGATGGGGCACACCCGGCGCGGCCTGATGGAGTGCTTCGAGCGCCGGGTCGACGAGGTGATCGACCTCAAGCGGAACCAGGCCAACGGGCAGGACGACCTGTTCGGCGACTTCGGCAGCACCGAGAAGCTCGCGGCGGCGCCGGTGCCCGACGTGCCCGAGTGGGAGAAGCGGGTCCGGCTCGGTTTCGAGCGGGAGATGCTGGGGCTCTACGTCAGCGACCACCCGTTGCAGGGGCTGGAGCACATCCTGGCCGCGCAGCGCGACCTCAGCATCGGGGAGTTGCGGGCCGACGACGGCCCCCGCGAGGGCATGGTCAGCATCGCAGGGATGATCACGCAGGTGGTGCGCAAGCAGACCAAGAACGGCGACCTGTGGGCGATCGCCACCGTGGAGGACCTCGAGTCCGCGATCGAGGTGCTGCTGTTCCCCAAGGTGTACGCGACCGTGGCCGCGTCCCTGGCGACCGACACGGTGGTGCGGATCAAGGGCCGGATCCGGACGAAGGACGAGAGCCTGGAGATGACCGGTCAGGAGGTCGCCTTCCCGGACGTGTCCGAGGGACCGTCCGGGCCGCTGGTGATCCAGCTGCCCGCGGTGCGGTGCACCCCCGCGGTGGTGGAGCAGCTCCGGCACGTGCTGCGGGCCCATCCGGGGCCGACCGAGGTGCGGGTGCGGCTGGTCTCGGCGACCAGCGGGGCGAAGGTGTGGAAGCTGGACGAGGGGCTGCGGGTCGCGCCGTCGCGTCCGCTGATGGCCGACCTGAAGGCCCTGCTCGGCCCGAGTTGCGTGACCGGATGATCCCGGGGCGCGGGACCGCCCCGACGCCGCTACTAAGCTGCCACCCGTGAGCACGACCATCACCGAGGAGCAGGCGCCGCCGCCGCGGCGCGCGAGCGCCGAGCCGTCCGTGCTGGCGTGGGTGCTGCTGCTCGCCGGACTGTCGGCGGTGGTCGGCGTGCTGGCTGCGATGTTCTGGGCGTCCGTGGTGACCGTGCCCACGTGGCAGATCGACGAGGCCACCAGCGTGGCAGTGATGAGCGAGCGCGGCGTCACCGAGATCGTCGCCGCCGATGTCTGGTTCGTGATCACCGGAGCCATTGTGGGGGTCGGGCTCGGGCTGGTCACCTGGAAGTGGTTCCGTCCGCTCGGTTGGCCGACCGCGCTGCTCGCGGTGGGCTCGGGACTCCTGGCCGGGATCGTGTGCTGGCAGGTCGGGCAGCTGCTCGGCCCGGGCTCGGAGGCCGAGCGGGTCGCCGCCGCCAACCCGGGCGCGGTGGTGCCGGCGTCCCTGCAACTGCGATCGCTGTCGGCGCTGGCCGTGTGGGGTTTCGCTGCCGTCACCCCGGTGTTGCTGGTCTCCTCGCTGGGACCGGACGAGGAGGACCCGATGACGCGGCGGCGTCGCGACCGCGACCGGGAGGCCGAACCCCCGGCGCCGCGGGAGAGCGGGACCGTCGACGAGCGCGGGGTGCTGACCAGTCCTGAAGAGAGCACCAGCTGAGCATGTCCAGCCAGGTCGAGGTCGAGCGGAAGTACAACCTGCGCAAGGGCCAGGACCTGCCCGGTCTCACCGGTATCGCCACCGAGGGACCTGTCTCGGAGTTCGCCCTGGAGGCCACCTACTACGACGCCCCCGACTACCGCCTGACCAGGGCGTGGCAGGTGATCCGCCGCCGCGTCGGAGGCAGCGACGAGGGCTGGCACCTGAAACTGCCGGGGTCGGCGCCGGACGAGCGGATCGAGTTGCACGCGCCGCTGGCGCAGCGGCGGCTGCCCCGTGCGTTCCGACAGCGGGTCAGCGACACCCTCGACGCGGCGCCGGTGATCCCCGTGGCCGTGCTCCGCACCCGGCGCAGGGAGCAACAGCTGTGTGCGGCGGACGGCACGGTGCTCGCGGTGACCTGCACCGACCAGGTGCGGGCCAGCGTCGGCGGCCAGGAGCAGGAGTGGTGGGAGGCCGAGGTCGAGCTGGTCGGCGGCGACGCGGCGCTGCTGGACCGGGTCGAGGCCGTGCTCGCCCGGGCGGGGATCCACCGGGCCGAAGCCGCCTCCAAGATCGCGCGGGCGCTGGATCGTGCGCTGGCCGCCACCGAGAACGACGACGAGTCGGCGCGCGCCGCCGTGCTCGCCTACCTGGCCGAGCAGGTGGGCGTACTGCAGAACCGGGAGGTCGCGGTGCTCGCCGACGAGCCGGACGCCGTGCACCGCAGCCGGGTGGCCACCCGCCGCCTGCGCAGCGTGCTGCGCACCTACACCGGCGTCTTCGGCACCGGCACCACGAAGCAGCTCCGCGCCGAGCTGCGCTGGCACGCCGAGGAGCTCGGGGCTCCCCGCGACGCCGAGGTGCTCCGCGAGAAGCTGCTCGCCGCGCTCGACGAGCTGCCGGACGGTGACCGCGAGCTGGTCGCCGGACGGATCGAGACGGCGCTGGTCGCTGCGCACGCCGACGCGCACCGGAACCTGGTGGCGAGCATGGGCACCGACCGGTACGAGCGGCTGCAGCTGGACCTGGAGCAGTTGCTGGCCGCACCGCGCCTGGACCGGATGGCGGACGAGCCGGCCCGGGTGGTGCTGCGTCCGATGTTCGACCAGGCCGTGGCCCGGGTGCGTGAGCTGGACGCGCACGCGTCCGCGCGTCCGGGTGACCTGACCCGCTGGCACGAGGTGCGCAAGGCGGCCAAGCGGGCCCGCTACGGCGCGGAGCTCCTGGTGCCGGTGCTCGGCGAGGGGGCCGAGATCCGCCGGGACCGCTGGGAGGCGGTCACCGAGGCCCTCGGGGCCATGCAGGACGCCGTGGTCGCCCAGCGGGTGATCGGCGACCTGGCCTGGCACGCCGTCGCGGACGGCCTGCCCCGGCTGCCGTTCGACGATCTGCGCCACGCCCAGGACCGCGTGCTGCGCGAGTCGCTGGACCGCGGCCGGGCCGCCCTCGCGGTCGCCCTGGAGAACTGAGCGCCCCGGATCCGGCGGAATGGCCGGGATTCCCGACGTGTCGGCACCGTCGCCGCTACGGTGGCCGGATGAGCACCCGGCTTGAGCGCAAGGCACCCCGGGGTACGGAGGTGCACCTTCTCGTCGTGGACGGGCCGCGGCTCGTGGAACTGGGCTTCAGCGGTGCTCCGGGTCGAAGCGGGTGGGCGAACTGCACCGACTTCGACTCGGACGCGGAAGCCGAGGCGGGCCGTCGCCGGGTGGTGGAGGAACTCACGCGCGAGGGCTATCGCGAGGCCGAGTGGGTTCCTGAGCCCGCGCTGGATGACTTCGTTGCCCAGCTCCGAAGTGGTTCGATCGACGGCATGGGCCAACCGGACGGTGGGCCGGACGCGTCGGGGGACGCCGCGGTCTCCTGGCGCGACACGACATCGGCCGAGGCGCAGGCCGACCTGGACGGGCTCCTCGAGCCGGCCATGGGGTTCGCGGAGGAGCAGTTGGCGAAGCACCGGGAGTTCTATCCGTTCGCGGTCGTTGTGGACCAGTCGGGGGAGCAGCGGATGGTCGCTGCCGGCATGGATAGCGAGATGCCCCCTCGATGGACGTGATCGCTGTCCTGAACGCCGGACTGATCGAGCAGCGGGCAGAGCTCCGCGCGGCCGTGGTCGTGGCCGATGTGCGACTGCCAGAACTGGGCAGCGACGCGGTCCGCCTGACCATGGAGCACGCGGAGGGAACCGGCCTCGAGGTGCTGGTGCCCTACCGCCTGCGGCGGCTCCGCCGCACCGTGGAGTTCGACGACATGCTGGTGAGCGAGACCGAGCGCACGATCTGGTACGAGGGCTGAGCTCCCTGCGCGGTCGGTGGCCCGGATTGGGGACGGTTCCTTACTCGGTCCACCCCCGTCGGCGGCCCGGATTGGGGACGGTTCCTTACTCGGTCCACCCTCAGCGGGCGATGTCGGCGAAGCTCGCCCCGGTGACCGCGGCCAGGTCGTCGGGGGAGAGCTCCACCTGGAGGCCGCGCTTGCCGGCCGAGACATAGACGGTGTCCCACAGCTGGGCGGTCTCGTCGATCACGGTCGGCAACGGGGTGCGCTGGCCCAGGGGCGACACCCCGCCGAGCACGTAGCCGGTGCTGCGGGCGACCAGCGCCTTGTCCGCCATCGCGGCCTTCTTCGCGCCGAGCGCCAGCGCCGCGTGCTTGAGGCTGAGCTGGCCGGCGACCGGCACGATCGCGACGGCGAGTTCGGGACGGGTCGTGCCGAGGTCGACCACGAGCGTCTTGAAGATGCGCAGCGGGTCCACTCCGAGCGCGTCCGCCGCCTCGTCGCCGTAGTTCGTGCTGTCCGGGTCGTGGTCGTAGGGGTGCAGCACGAACGCCACCCCGGCCCGGGTGAGCGCGTCGGTGGCGGGTGTGCCCCCTGCCATCAGCGGAACGCCCCCACCAGCGCCACCAGTAGCGGCGCGACCACGAGGGCGGGCAGCAGGTCGCCGACCGGGATCTGCTTGATCCCGGCGAGCCGGATGCCGAGGCCGAGCAGGATCACGCCGCCGGCCGCCCCGATCGCGTCGATGTGGCCGGCCGGCATGAAGTTGCCCAGCGCGAAGCCGAGCAGGGTGAGCAGGCCCTGGTAGAGAGCCAGTGGGATCACCGCCGCCATCACCCCGATCCCGAAGGACGAGGCGAACGCGATCGCGGCGAACCCGTCCATCACGGCCTT
>JBDHZJ010000179.1:0-5536 GCA_039811825.1 Propionicimonas sp. | reverse complement strand
GAGGCGATCCTGCGGGCTGCCACCGAATTGATCCGGGTGAACGGGGTGGCCGGCACGTCCATCTCGGACGTGATCACGCGCTCGGGCACCTCGGCAGGCGCGATCTACCACCATTTCGGGAGCAAGGAGCACCTCGTCCTCGAGGTCGGCCGCAATGCGATGGCCGTTCCGATGACGATGATCATGGCCACCGCCACCGATCTCTCCCCGGACGCGCTGTTCGCCGCGGCGCTCGACCGGGTGGGCGAGGACGAGCACACCCCCGAACTGCTGTTGCAGATCTGGGCGGGCGCGAAGTCAGACCCGAGCCTGTGGGCGCTGTTGCTGCGCGAGGTGGCCACCGTGAAGGCCAGCATCATCATCTTCATCGGGGGCTGGTGCGCCGAGCACTCCCCGGGCACCGATCCGGGTGTGCTGGCCAGTGCGATCATGAGCCTGGTCACGGGCTACGCCGTGCAGCGCAGCCTGGGTCTGGAGATCGACCGGGCCGCCTACCGGGAGTTCGGGGCGGCGATGATCGCCGAGGTGACCACGAGCCGCGCCTCCGCCGACGCCTGACCGACGGGTAATGGGGACGGTTCTCATTCCGCGTCGCCTCCACCGACCGGCGCGGAACAGGAGCCGTCCCCATTACCCGTCGGTGTCGAGGAACTCCCGCCAGCGCGGCACGTCGCGTTCCGCCTGGCCACGGCCCGCCTCGAAGCTGGCCTGCAGTCGCGCGACGTCGCGGGTGCCGTTGCTGACGGTCATCTGCTCGGGGACGAACAGCAGCGCCTGCCCCGTGCTCTCCAGGTCGAACAGCTCCTCGCGGGTGCGGTTGTAGTGGCGGTGCCGGGCGTCGAGGGCCTCGGCCACGGCCGGGTAGCGGCGGAACCAGCGCCGGTACAGGCCGGGGGAGCGGGTGGGCTGCTTGGTGTAGCCGCGCTCCTGGGTGAGCACCACGAAGAACCTGGTGAAGCCGTCGGCCTTCGCGGCGTCCAGTGCGATCCCGCCGGACGGGCCGAGCGCGCCGTCCACGTACACGTGCCCGTCCAGGTGCACCGGCGGCATGATCATCGGCATCGTCGAGGACGCCCGGACGCGCCGCATCAGCTCCGGCAGGGTGGCCAGGTCGTCCTGGGTCCAGTAGACGGCCCGGCCGGTGTCGCACTCGAACGAGCCGATCCGGACGGACGCCGGGTTCGCGCGGAACCGCGCGTAGTCGAACGGCAGCGCCTGGTCCGGGCCCGCGGTCTGCTCGTAGATGTAGGCGGCGTTGAACAGCCCCTGCCCGCGCAGGAAGGTGCCGACGTTGCCGAACTTCGGGTCGGCCGCGAAATCGACGAAGGACGCGCGGGCGCGCTCGGGGTCGCGGGCGAGGTAGTTCACCGTGTTGCTCGCGCCGGCGGAGATGCCGGCGACCCAGTCAAAGTGGATGCCCTCGGCGAGCAGCGTCGCCACCACGCCCGCCGTGTAGCTGGCCCGCATGCCGCCGCCCTCGAAGATGAGCGCGACGTCGTCCACGTTGCTGGTCAGCTGCTCCGGCACGCGTTCGTTCCTTTCGCCTCGTTCGCACGATAGCTGTACGGGTCCCAACCGCCGGCGCGCGCCCATGCCGGACTTACGGGAGGGAGTCGGCGGCTGACGGTCGAGACCTGTACCGGGACGCGCGGGGAGCGGCACGACCCAGGTTTGTCGGGTTATCGGCCGACTTCCGGCCCGCGTGGACGGTGTGACCCACTTTTGTAGGGTTGTCGAACGCCCCGCCGACTTCATAACCCGACAAAGGCGGGTCGAGGTCGCGGTGCGCGACGGGCCGTCCCTGGTAACCCGACAAACGTGGGTCGAGCCTCACTCCGGGGCGCGCAGCGCGATCCTGGTCTGGGTCTGGGCGGCGCCGGCCCCCTTCTTGAGGCGACGCAGCAACTGGTCGAGTTCTGCGGTGTCGCGGACGTGCGCCCGGACCAGGTAGTCGTAGGGGCCGGTCAGGTGCACGGCCTCGCTGATCGCCCGGTCGGTGCGGGTCCAGGCCAGGAACTCGTCGGAGTCGCGGTCCTCGGCGAGGCGGACGTCGATGAAGGCCTCCAGCCCGCCGCGGGCCGACGGGGCGTCCCCGGCGAGCACCGCCCGGTAGCCCAGGATCACGCCGGACGCCTCCAGTCGCCGGACGCGGGCTGCGGCGGCGTTGGTGCTCAGGCCGACCCGGCGTCCCAGTTCACTGAACGAAATACGGCCCTCGAGGCCCAGGATGTCGAGAATCGTCTCGTCTGTGCCAACCATGCAGACAATCTAGCTGTGTGACGGCGCAATTCGCAGTCGTGGTTGCCGGGCTGCGCCATCGTGTCCGAGTGGAACCGCTCGCGATGCTGGCCCGCGGCGCGCTCGCCGGGCTCGGCGTCGCCGTGCCGCTCGGCGCGATCGGCATCCTGCTCCTCGGCGAGGGGATCGGCCGGGGCTTCCGCAGCGGTGCGCCCGGCGCCGTCGCCGTCGGCTGCATCGACACCGCCTACAGCGCGCTCGCCGTGGTCTTCGGTGCGGCCGCCGCGCCCGTGATCGGGCGCGGCGGCAGATGGCCCGCCGTGCTCGGCGGCACGGTCCTGGTCGGGATCGCCGCGCTCGGCCTGTGGCGGTCCTCCCGGGCACCGGCCGACGCCGCCCCGGCGCCATCGGGCAGCGGGTGGCGCCGCTTCGTCCTCTTCCTCGGCCTCACCGCGATCAACCCCGCCACGCTCATCTACTTCGCGGCGATCACGGTCGGGCTGGGCGGCCGGCTCGGCACCCCGGCCGCCGCCGTGGCCTTCGTGGCCGGGGTGGGGCTCGCGTCCACCGCATGGCAGTTGGTCGTCGTGGGCACCGGCGCGGTCCTGCGGCACCGGATCACCGAGCGCGCCCGGCGGCTCAGCGTGGTGGTCGGCAACCTGGTCGTGGCCGGACTGGGCGTCGCGATGCTGGTGGGCGCCGCTGTCTGAAGCCCTACCATGGGGCCCCGGCGGACGCGTACCCCGGCGTCCGCGGGAGAGGGGTCCCTGCGATGCCGAGCGAAGTGCTGACCGGGCTCGTCGGCTGGGCCGTGCTGGGCACGGCGGTCTGGGCGGTCCTCTGGTTCCTCGGGCGGTCGCAGGACAAACGGATGGGCCGCCTGGTCAAGGCGGCGATCGCTCGCGGCTGGACCTACTACCCGTCCGATCCCTCCCTGGCGACGCGCTGGTCCGGGCCGCCCTTCGACAACGCCGGCACCGTCCACGACGTTGTCACCGGCGAGATCGAGGGGACGCCCTTCACCGCATTCGGCTACCACTGGACCGAGGGCTCCGGCGACAACGAGGTGACCCGCAGCGTGCTGGTGGCGGCCGTCCAGCTGCCGGTCGCCCTGCCGTTGCTGTGGATCAGCCCCCAGACCGGGTTCGGCCGGGTCGCCACCCGGCTCGGCGCGCAGGACATCGACCTCGAGTCGGGCGACTTCAACGACGCGTTCACCGTCCGCGCCGACGACGAGCGCTACGCGCACGCCGTGCTGCACCCGCGGATGATGGAACTGCTGCTCGCCTCGCCCGCCCGGAACCAGCCGCTGCGCGTCGATGGCGACACGGTGCTGACCTGGACGAGCGACTCGTTCGACCTCGACCGGGCCGCCGCGAACGCCGTGCTCGCGGGCCGGTTCGCGCGGGCCGTCCCGGAGTTCGCGCTGGCGTAGTTCGCCAGCGCCGCCCCGCAGGGCTACGCGAGTTCGGTCACCGGCCTTCGGCCCGAGCCGGACGCGAAGACGGTTCGCAACCAGGGTTGCCTGATCGGCTGGGCGGTGCTGTGGACGCTGATGTCGGCGCCGGTCGGTGTCCTCGCCGTGGTCGCGCTGAGGAAGTCCGGCTGGCCGACCGACTCGACGGGGTGGGCGCTGTTCGGGTTCGGGTTCGGCTTTCCCCTGATCGGGGTGGTGGTGCTCGTCGCCGCCGTGGTCAGCCTGGTCCGCGGCTACCGGGCTATCCGGCTGAACCGCCGCGACCGGCTGGACCGGACGCCGGGGTGAGGCGACGCCGCAGTTCGCACCGGCTCCGCACCGCGCTGAGACGAAACCGGGACATTTCGCGGTCAGGCTGATCGCGAAGGGAGGCGCAATGACCCAGGGACTGATCGTCGAGGACGACCCGGGGGTGCTCACGCTGTCCCGGGTGTCCGCCCGCTGACCCGGCCGGGGTGGGCAGGACGGCGCCGCGATGCGATGATGGTCGGCATGTACCAGTCGTCCCCCCGCTGGTCCGTCGGTCTCGCGTCCGTTCCGCTGGCACTCGCCCTGGCCCTCGGACCGTCCGTCGCACCGTCGCTGGCGATGGTGCCGGTCGACGCGACGCCGGCCGCCGCACCCGTCATCGACACCAGCGCGCCGCTGCCCGACCCGGACGTGCTCGCCGCGAAGCTGGCGGCGATCTCAACCAAGGGCATCGGGAAGGTCGGCGTCGTCGTTACCACCACGGACGGGACGGTGCTCGCCGACCGCTCCGCCGACACGCCGCTCACCCCGGCCTCGACGATGAAGGTGCTCACCACCATGACCGCGCTCGACGCGCTCGGTCCGGACCGCACGTTCAGCACCCGGGTGCTGGACTCCGGGGCGAAGCGGATCTTCCTCGTCGGCGGCGGCGATCCGCTGCTGACGTCGAAGACCTCCACGTCGTCGTACAAGCCGGCGTCGCTGCAGGCGCTGGCGAAGGCGACCGCGTCCGCGCTGAAGGCGTCCGGGCGCACCAGCGTGCGGCTGCGCTACGACGCGTCGCTGTTCACCGGGCCGAGGTGGAGTTCGTACTGGAAGTCCTACTGGAAGGGCTGGGAGGCGAAGGTCGCCGCCCTCGAGGTGAACTCGGGCAAGCTCAGCTCCGGCCGGGCCGCGTCCAACCCGGCAAGGCACGCGGCGAAGCTGTTCGCGAAGTGGTTGAGGGCCCGCGGCATCTCCGTGACCACGATCGCCTCCGCCACTGCGCCGGCGGACAGCCCCGAACTGGCGAGGGTCACCTCCACCACGCTCAGCCGGATCATCCACCGCACCCTGCTGGTCAGCGACAACGTGGCCGCGGAGACGCTGTCACGGCACGCGGCGATCTCGGCCGGGGCCGACCCCAGCTTCGCGGGTGCGGCTGCCAACGTGAAGGCGTGGGCGAGTGCGCACGGCCTGTGGACCTCGGGCATGCGGATCCTGGACGGCAGCGGCCTCGCGCCCGGCAGCAAGCTCACCCCGAACGCGCTCGCGGGGGCGATCCGGCTCGCACTCGCCGATGCCGGATTCACGCCGATCGTGGACGGGCTGCCCGTCGCCGGGGAGAGCGGCACCCTGAAGAACCGGTTCGACGACGCGAAGGAGGCGGCCGGACGCCACGTGGTGCACGCCAAGACGGGGACGCTGAGCGGGCTCGCCGGCCTGACCGGCTACGTGACCACCGCCGACGGGGCCGTGCTGGTGTTCGCCGAACTCGGCAACGACTCCTACAGCTACTACCGGGTCTACGACTGGCTCGACCGGGAGGCCGCCGTGCTGGCCGGGTGCGGCTGCCGCTGAGTCCGTACAGCT
>JBDHZJ010000178.1:0-5540 GCA_039811825.1 Propionicimonas sp. | reverse complement strand
AGGCTGGCCTGCTTGTGCTCCAGGCGCAGCCGCCCAGCCACGAGCAGGTGCTCGGGAATGTCGTCGCCGAGGATCTCCAGGGCACGTTTGACCCGGGCGCCGGCGGCGACCGCCGCACGGGCCGAGCGGCGCAGGTTCGCGTCGTCGAAGTTGGCCAGCCGGTTCGCGGACGCCCGCACCTCGCGACGCATCCGCCGGTCCTCCCAGGCCAGCACGGTCTCGTGGGCACCCAGCCGGGTCAGCATCGCCGAGATCGCATCACCGTCGCGGATCACCACCCGGTCGATCCCGCGCACCTCCCGCGCCTTCGCGCTGATCCCGAGCCGGCGAGCCGCGCCGACCAGCGCGAGCGCGGCCTCCGAACCGGGACAGGTCACCTCCAGCGCCATCGACCGGCCCGGTTCGGTGAGCGAGCCGTGGGCGAGGAACGCGCCCCGCCACGCCGCCACCGAGACGTCCAGGCCGCCGTTCACCACCTGCACCGGCAGGCCCCTGACGGGACGTCCGCGCGGGTCGATCAACCCGGTCTGCCGGGCCAGCGACTCGCCGTCCCGGATCAGCCGGACCACGTAGCGGGTGCCGCGGCGCAGGCCGCTGCCCGTGATCACGACGAACTCGCAGGTGAAGCCGAACAGCTCGGCGATCGCCGTGCGCAGCCGGCGTGCGGCCGCGCCGGTGTCGAGCTCTGCCTCCACCACGATCCGCCCGCCCGCGATGTGCAGGCCGTTGGCGAACCTCAGCAGGGCGGCCACCTCGGCCTTGCGCAGTTCGGGCTTCGTCACCTCCAGGGTGGCGAGTTCGGACTTCACCTGCTGCGTCATTGCCATGGTGGTCGAGCGCTGCCTTTCGCCGTGGGTCGGTGGGTGGGCTCAGCCTACAGACCCATGATCCCGGCATAAACCGAGGCCAGCAGGTGGGGATCGTGCCGGGGTGATCCGTCCCGCATCCGGACCGGCGCGACCACCAGCCGGGCACCCAGTGCCGCGACATATGCGGCCAGGTGCTGGTCCTCCCTCGCGAACGTGGGATCGGCGAGCACGACGTCCAGGCGGAGGTTCGGGGCGTGCTCGGCGAGCACCTCGATGTGCCGGGAGGCGGTGTAGGCCGGCGTCTCGTCGTCGGTGGGCACGAGGTTGAGGGTGAGGATGCGGGTCGCCCGCGAGGACTCGATCGCCGCGAGCAGTTCGGGCACCAGCACGTGCGGGATCACCGAGGAGTACCAGGATCCCGGGCCCAGCACCAGGTAGTCCGCGGCCCGGATCGACTGCAGCGCCTCCGGCACGGCCGGAGGGTCACCGGGAATCAGCCGGACCTCGCCGATGTCCCCGGTGGCCAGCGCGACCGCCTCCTGGCCGACCACGACGGCCACCTCGTCGGGCCGGGCCGGGTCGGCCCCAGTGACGTCCGCCTCGATCACCAGCGGCACCGCGGCCATCGGCAGCACGCGTCCCTCGACGTGCAGCATCGCGGCCACCATGTCCAGCCCGGCGACCGGATCGGCCATCTGCTGCCACAGGCCCGCGATCAGCAGGTTCCCGATCGCGTGCCCGCCCAGCGGCCCGTTCCCGGGGAACCGCGACTGCAGCACCTCGGCCCACGCCCGGCCCACCTCGTCGTCGCCGCACAGCGCGGCCAGCGCCATCCGCAGGTCGCCGGGCGGCAGGATCGGGAACTCCTCCCGCAGGCGTCCGGACGAGCCGCCGTCGTCGGCGACGGTGACCACGGCGGTGAGCCGGTGGGTGAGTTGCCGCAACGCGGTCAGGCTCGCCGCGAGCCCGTGGCCGCCGCCGAAGGCGACCACCGCCGGCGGCCGGTGGAACGGGCTCATGCGTCCTTCATTCCAGGCCCAGGTCCCGGTGCACGACCTCGGTGCGCACGCCACGCTCCGACAACTGCCGGGCCATTTCCTCGATCAGCGCGGTGGAGCGGTGCTTGCCGCCCGTGCAGCCGACCGCGACGGTGGCGTGCCGCTTGCCCTCGCGCACGTAGCCCGGGCGGATCAGGCCGATCAGGCCGAGCGCATGCTCAAGGAACGGCCCGGCGTCGGGCTGGCCGAGCACGTAGGCCGACACCGGCTGGGCGAGCCCGGTCTGCGGCCGCAGGGCCGGAACCCAGTGCGGGTTCGGCAGGAACCGGGCGTCGAGGACGAGGTCGGCGTCGATCGGGATGCCGTTCTTGAAGCCGAACGACATCAGGGTCAGCTGCAACTCGGTCTCGTCCGCGTCGGCGAAGGCCTTCGCGACCCGCGCGGTCAGCTCGTGGATGTTGATCGAGGTCGTGTCGATGACGAGGTCGGCGCTGGCGCGCAGGCCGGCCAGCATCTTGCGCTCCTTCTGGATGCCGTCGAGCAGGCGACCGGAGCCCTGCAGCGGCAGCGGCCTGCGCACGGACTCCTGGCGGCGCACGATCACCTCGTCGCTGGCGTCCAGGAAGAGGATCTGCGGCACCACGCCGGAGTCGCCCAGCGCGGCGAACGCCGCCGGGATCTGCCGGAAGTCCGACCGGCTGCGCACGTCCAGCAGCACGGCGACGCGGCGGAACTGGCGTTCCCTGCTGACCTCGATCAACTCGGTCAGCATGCTCGGCGGCAGGTTGTCGACCACGAACCAGCCGAGGTCCTCCAGGGCGTGGCCGGCGGTGCGTCGCCCGGCTCCGGACATGCCGGTGATCACGAGCAGCTCGACAGGGGGCGCGAGGTCGTTCATGGGGTCATTATCCCGTCGGTCAGGCCTACTCCCCGATGACCTCGCCGGTGGTGACGTTGATCGCCACCGGGGTTTCCTGTGCGGCGAGCGCCGCCTTGATCGCCGTGGCGGTGCGCGGACCGATGCCGGGCACCTCCGCGATCTGCTCGACGGTCGCCGCGCGCAACTTGCGCAGCGAGCCGAAGTACCTGATCAGCGCCTTGCGGCGGATCTCGCCGAGGCCGGGCACCTCGTCCAGCAGGGACTCGACCATCGACGCGCTGCGACGGCTGCGGTGGTGGGTGATCGCGAACCGGTGCGCCTCGTCGCGGACGCGCTGCAGCAGGTACAGGCCCTCGCTCGTGCGGGGCAGGATCAGCGGGAACTCCTCCCCCGGCAGCCACACCTCCTCCAGCCGCTTGGCCAGCCCGCACAGCGCCACGTCCACGATGCCGAGGTCGGCCATCGCCTGTTCCGCCGCGGCCACCTGCGGTGCCCCGCCGTCCACCACCACCAGGGACGGGACGTAGGCGAACTTCCGCGGCGCGCCCGTGGTCGGGTCGACCAGCAGCGGGCCGGACTCGGGCCCGGGCTCGGCGTCGTCGGCCTTCTTCCGCTCCTCGAGCAGCCGGGTGAACCGGCGGGTGATCACCTCGTGCATCGCACCCACGTCGTTGCTGCCCTCGACGGTGCGGATGACGAAGCGCCGGTACTCGCTCTTGCGGGCCAGCCCGTCCTCGAAGACGACCATCGAGGCGACGACCTCCGTGCCCATCGTGTGCGAGATGTCGTAGCACTCGATCCGCAGCGGCACCTGGGGCAGGTCGAGCGCCTCCTGGAGCTCCTCCAGCGCCCGGTTCCGCGTGGACAGGTCGCTGGCCCGCCGGATCTTGTGCAGCGTGAGGGCGTCGGCGGCGTTCCGTGCGGCGGTCTGCAGCAGCGCCGCCTTGTCCCCGCGCTGCGGCACCTTCAGCCGGACCTTCCCGTCCCGCTGCTCGCCGAGCAGCTGGGCGAGCACCTCGGCGGACGCAGGCAGCGTCGGCAGCAGCACCTGCGGCGGGATCGCGTCGGCGTCGACGTCGGCGTAGAGCTGCAGCAGGAACTGCTCCAGCAGCGCACCGGTGTCGCCGTCGTCGCTGCGTTCGGCCACCCAGCCGCGTTCCCCGCGGACCCGGCCGTCGCGTACGTGGAAGACCTGCACCGACACCTCCAGAGGGTCCTCGGCGAGCGCGACCACGTCGGCGTCGGTGCCGTCGCCGAGCACGATCGCGTTCCGTTCGGTGGCCTGCCTCAGGGCGGACAGCTGGTCGCGCAGCACCGCGGCACGCTCGAACTCGAGGTTCGTGGACGCGATGGACATCTCGGTCTCGAGCCGCCGGACCAGGGCGGCCGTGCGCCCGGCGAGGAAGTCGCAGACGTCCTGCACGAGCGCCCGGTGGGAGTCGGCGTCGATCCGGCCCACGCACGGCGCCGAGCACTTGCCGATGTAGCCCATCAGGCACGGCCGCCCGGACGCGTGCGCGCTGTTGAACACGCCCTTCGTGCAGGAGCGCATCGGGAACACCCGCAGCAGCGAGTCGATCGTGTCCCGGATCGCCCAGGCCTGCGCGTACGGCCCGAAGTAGCGGGTGCCCTTGCGCTTGCCGCCCCGGCCCACGAACACCCGGGGGAAGTCCTCCGACCAGGTCACCGCCACCCACGGGTAGGACTTGTCGTCGCGGTACTTGATGTTGAACCGGGGCTCGTACTGCTTGATCCAGGTGTACTCCAGCTGCAGCGCCTCGAGCTCGTTGCGGACCAGGGTCCACTCCACCCGGGCCGCGGTACGCACCATGGTCTGGGTGCGGAAATGCAGGGCCGCCGGGTCGGCGAAGTAGGAGTTCAGCCGCTGGCGCAGGTTGATCGCCTTGCCGACGTAGATCACCCGGCCGTCGGGGTCGCTGAAGCGGTAAACGCCCGGTCCGGTCGGAATGGTGCCGGAGGCCGGACGGTAGCCCGCCGGATCAGCCATGCCGCTCAGCATAGGCACCGGCGCCGACTACCCGGTGCCGAGCGCGGCGGCCGCGGCGTCACCACCGCCGGAACGGGTGGCGGGGACGGCGAGCAGCGGCAGCAGGGCGGCGCGGTTGGCGTTCCAGCAGGTGACCTGGTCGTGGACGCACGAGGCCTCCCCGCCGCACAGCCCGCCGGTGCCGACGTCGGCGGCCGTGGCGTCCCGGGCCGCGCCGAAGTAGAACGTGCCGTTGTCGTCGAGCGGGCTGCCCGCGTCCACGAGCACCGCGCCGCCGGCGACCGCGGGACCGGCCTGGTCCTGCACCAGCGACAGCCGCAACAGGTAGAGCCAGGCGCTGATCGGGGCGTCCTGCCCCGCGTGCATCGCCGGCGCCCGCAGGCCGATCGTGAACCGGTCGGCCGCGCCGGGCTCGACCTGCTGGTGCAGCGTGACGTGGACGACCTGCCCGTGCTCCGGGTCGTCGGGCAGGGTGGCCTGGTAGGTGCCGGTCACCTCCAGGTTGCTGCCGGACAGGCAGGGGGGCAGGTAGCCGAAGTCGTCGATGGTCAGGTCCACGCCGGTCAGCACGGCGAGCCGGTCGCCGTCGTTGCGGACGGTCACGTCCAGCGTCGCGACCGAGCCCTCGCCGTCGGGAGCGATCACGTCGACCTGGCTGAGCGTCAGCTGCGGCCCCGGCGTCGGGGATGGACCGGACGTCGGCGGCGCCGCCTCGGGGGCGAGGGTGAGCACGGCGACGGCTCCCAGCACCGCCACCACGGCGAGGGACGCCGTGACCCTGCGGTAGCGGCGGACGGCGATCGCGGCGATGCCGGTACCGGCGGCCAGCACCAGCAGTCCGACCG
>JBDHZJ010000177.1:0-5545 GCA_039811825.1 Propionicimonas sp. | reverse complement strand
CTGTACGAGCACATCACGTTCACCCAGGGCGTGGTCTGGGGCATCAACAGCTTCGACCAGTGGGGCGTGGAGCTGGGCAAGCAGCTGGCCCTGCAGATCGCCCCGGCCGTCGCGGGCGACGCCGGGGCGCTGGCCGCGCAGGATCCCTCGACCCAGGCGCTGGTGCGCTACTACCTGGCTCATCGCGCGCGTGGCTGACCGCCGGAGGTGTCCGGGCCCGGGTCCCGGTTCCGGTAGAATCCTCGCGTCCAGTGGCCAGCCCGGCCGATCGTCGATGGGAAGCTGAAGCGTGAGTCTGGCCGATATGGCCGCCGAGACCGGCCTGCACCGGGTCGGCGCGCGTCCGCCGTTCTGGAAGTACCTCCAGGAGGCGTGGGGACGCCGGGACTTCGTGCTCGCCATGGCGCGGTACCGGCAGCGGGCCGACCTCGAGGGAAACCGGCTCGGCATCCTCTGGCTGGTGCTGCAGCCCGCGCTGAACGCCCTCATCTACGGCGTGATCTTCTACTTCCTGCAGCGCGGCGGCGACCCCATCGAGTACGCCGCGCACGTGGTGATCGGCGTGTTCCTGTTCCAGTTCTTCTCCAAGAGCATGACCAAGGGCGCGAAGTCGATCACCGGCAACCAGGCGCTGGTGCAGTCCCTGGCCTTCCCGCGGATCACCCTGCCGGTCGCGGAGGTGCTGCAGGAGTTCCTGTCCCTGCTGCCATCGCTGGCCCTGCTCGCCGTGGTGCTGCCCTTCCTCGGGCACTGGCCGACGTGGAGCTGGCTGCTGATGATCCCGCTGCTCGCGCTGTACACGCTGTTCAACACCGGGGTCGCGCTGTTCACCGCACGGCTGACCGTGCACGTGCGCGACCTGACCCAGATCCTGCCGTTCATCACCCGGCTGCTGTTCTACACCTCGGGCGTGCTCTTCGACGTGTCCAAGATCTTCGAGAAGTACCCGAAGGTGATCGCGCTCTACGACTTCGTCCCGATCTACCAGGTGCTGCAGATGGCGCGCGCGTGCCTGCTCGGCGGCCACGACTACGACCCGATGTACTGGGTGTACTTCTCGGCGTGGTCGGTGCTGCTGTTCGTCACGGGGCTGCTGTTCTTCTGGGTCGCCGAGGAGAGGTACGGCCGTGACTGAGGGGCGCAGGCCGGTCGTCGTGGTGGACGACGTGCACGTGAAGTACCGGGTGTTCTCCTCCGGCAAGGCGATCCGGCGGCAGAAGCAGCGGCGGATCGCGTCCGGGCGCAACGTGCGCATCGTGCACGCGCTGAAGGGCGTGTCCTTCGTCGCCTACGAGAACGAGTCGATCGGCGTGATCGGCCCGAACGGTTCGGGCAAGTCCACCCTGATGCGGACGATGACCGGGCTCACCCCGCCGGCCTCGGGCGCGGTGTACGCCAGCAGCCGTCCGAACCTGCTGGGCGTGGGTGCCGCGCTGATCCCGGACCTGTCCGGGGAGCGCAACATCATGCTCGGCGGGCTGGCGCTGGGCCTGAGCCCCGACGAGGTGGACGACCTGCGCGACGAGATCATCGAGTTCTCCGGGCTGCGCAAGTTCATCGACCTGCCGATGCGCACCTACTCCTCCGGCATGCAGGCCAGGCTCAAGTTCGCCATCGCCACCGTGAAGCAGCACGAGATCCTGATCGTGGACGAGGCACTCTCCGTCGGCGACAAGCGCTTCCGCAAGCGCAGCGAGGACCGGATCCGGGAGATCCGGGACAACGCAGGCACCGTCTTCCTGGTCTCCCACTCGATGGGCTCGATCCGCGACACCTGCTCGCGCACCATCTGGCTGGAGGAGGGTGTGGTGATCATGGACGGCGAGACCGACGAGGTCGTCACCGCCTACGAGGACGCCCACAGCACCTGACCTGACCCGATCGGGTACGACAGCGGGGGTGGAGCCGAATGGCTCCACCCCCGCTGTGTCGTTCCGTCATGACCTCAATGGACCGTGTAGGCCTTCGAGGTGGTCGAACCGGTCGGGAACCCGATGTGGCGGTAGGTGATCCGCAGCGAGATCTTCTTTCCGCGGTCGGCCGAGCGCAGCTTGTACTTGTACGAGTTCGCCCCGGAGATCGGGCTGCCGTTGCGCAGCCACTGGTAGTCCCACGAACTCGCCCGCTCGTTGGGGTGGTAGCTGGCCCGCCAGGCGGTGTTGTACCGCTTCAGGGTGTGGCCGACGCTCTTGGTGCCCTTGATCTTGGACCGGATGATCTTCGCCCAGGAGTCCAGGGCGAGGGTCGGGGTCGCGACCGGCGCGGTGGCCGTGCCACTCACTGTGACGGGCTTGCTGGTCGGCTTGAACCCCACGCCGCTGCCGCTGATGCCGCGGTACTTGAACCGGATCGTGTAGTCGCCGGCCGCCAGACCGTCGAGTTCGTAGTCGCCGCTGCTGTCGGTCGTGGCGCGGGCGATGACCTCCTTGCCGATCATCGCGGTCACGTCGACGTTGGCCAGGCCGCCGCTGACGCCGGTGCCCTTGACCGTGCCCGCGGCCTTGCCCACCTTGCTCAGGGTGGTGGTGCCGACGCTCGTGGTCGCGCCTGTGGCCACCGTGTACTGCGTGCCATTGGCCATGGCGACCGAGCCCGCCGAGCCCGAGGTGGCCCACAGCGAACCGTAGTCACCGCTGCCGTTGTAGTTCGCCAGCACCCGGTAGGTGCCCGGGCGGACCGTGATCTTGAACGTGCCGTTGCTGGCCACGTCCGCCTGACCGACGACGTCGCTGCCCTTGTCGTAGGCCTCGACGACGACGGTCGAACCCGCCGGCCCGGCGACAGTCCCGCTCAGGTAGCCGAACTCCGCCCTGGTCTTGATCAGGGTGTAGTCGGAGATGTCACTGCGCACGGTGGTGCCGTCGGCCGCGACCACCTTCACCCGGGCGTAGAAGTTGGTGTTGGACGCCATCCCGGTGATCTTGATCGACGCTGTGTTGTCATCGGTCGTCGCGCTCTTCGGGCTCTTCTTCAGGGCCGAGTCGAGCGCGTAGGTCACCTTGTAGCGGTCGGTCGAGGCCACGTTGTCCGGCGCCGTCCAGGTCAGCGTCGCCGTCGTCGTGGTGGCGGTCTTCACCGCCAGGTCCGACGGCGCGTTCAGGGCGTTGTTGGCGGTCTTGAACTTGAGGTTGCTCGACCAGGCGCTCAGCCGGCTCGCGCCCGCGCTCGCCGACGCCGCCACCGCGACCTTCATGGTGTAGCTGGTGCCGCGCTTGAGGCCCGTCATGGCGACGGTGTTGTTGGCGCTGCGGAAGGTGAGGGCGCTGCCGCCGGAGGGCGTGGCGCTGATCACGTAGGCGGGCGCGCCGCTGACGTGCAGCCACTCGGCCTCCACCTTGGTGCTGCCCACGATGGTCGTGGCCAGGCTGGTCGGTGCCTTGAACGAGTAGGCGAGGGCGGTGGTGGCGGCGTAGACACCGCCACCGACCACCAGGGCCAGGGCGACCGCGAGCCCGACGAGGCGCCCGCCGCGCAGCACGGACTGCTGCTCCTTGTTGCGGTTCAGCATGACTTCCTCCCCTGGGCCAGGGTGTCCCAGGCCGAGAGGTACTGGCTGTACGCACGTCTCATCGACTGCAGGTACTTGCCGGTCGCCAGTCTCGTGTCGAGGGTCAGCACGTGTTCGTCGCTGTAGCGCAGGCCCGAGGTGGACATGTTCGCCGTGCCGACCAGCACCCGGCCGTCATCGCCGGTCATCGGGCCGATCAGGATCATCTTGGTGTGCATCGGGACCGCGGAGCAGTAGAACGGGATGCTCGCCTTCTTCAGGGTCTTCTTCACCTTCGTGGAGACCACGTTGGCGCCGTAGGACTGCGAGATCAGCACCTCGACGTCGCAGCCCTGCTTCTCGAGCCGGGCCACGCTGTCGGCCAGCCGCTCGGCCTTGGAGTCGGTGAGCTTGAACATCGCGACCCGGACCTTCTTGTCGACCGAGCAGTCGAGGCCGTCGAACTGGGCCACGTAGTAGTCGGGGGCGTCGGAGGCCTGCGGCGCGAACGCGATGTAGGTGCCGCGACCGGTGTCGGTGGGGTGCCGGTACCACGGGTCGATCCAGATCTTGCGTTCCTTCTTCAGCTTCAGCGCACTGATCGCGCTGGTGCTGCTGGTGCAGCCCTGGGACTTCGACGTGGCGCTGGTGTTCGCGCAGGAGAACAACCCGTCATGACGCGCGACGAACGTGTCGTACATCTCCTGGTCGTCGTAGATCAGGGTGGCTTCCTGCCAGTAGTTGCGGATCTGGCTGCGCGCCCAGTTGCCCGACGTGGACAGCAGCACCGGGTGCTTGACCGAGTCTGAGGTGTCCCAGGTGGTGTCGGAGACCGCGAGGTACTTCTCGTGCTCGATCGCCCACGGGTAGCGACTGCGCTTGTTCACGTTGAAGCAGCCGTTGTAGCAGTAGCGCACCTCGCCGATGGTCGCGAACCGCTCGGTGACCTGGGCCAGGTTGGTGCCGGCGTGCAGCCCGGAATCGAGCACGAGCTGGATCTTGGCGCCATGGTGCTTTTTCATGTACTGGAGCGCGTCGAAGATCACCTCGGAGTCGGCCTCGGGACGCGAGGAGGTGCCGATCGCCCGGATGAAGTACATGCCGATCCGGATGGTGGCGTTGTCCGCGGCGCCGCAGATGACCTGCGAGACCCGCGACGCGAAGCTCCACGGCTCCTGGTTCTTCGGGTCGTACCAGCCGCGCTCCTCCTCGTCGTCGGTGTTCAGCCAGACCTCGAAGTAGTTGGGCACGTCGGCCAGCGTCGGGCAGTTCGTCGGGCCGCCGGCCGGGTCCTGGACGTCCGCCGGGTTCGTGTCCTGCGGGAACGCGACGGTGTCGCCGGAGTCGGTGAAGGAGATCGCCTGTGCGCTCGGGACACCAATACTCACCAGCAGCCCGAGCGCGAGCAGCGCGATCACGCTCCTGGTTCGTGCGGTGGGTGTCCGACGGGTACTGTCGGGCAAGAGAGGACCTCCCAAATCCTGCGATCTGCGGCGCTCCGAGGTGAACGCGGCGGAACGCGCAGGCGTTGCTGGTTACTTTCCGACCTACGATAGCTGAAGAGACTGTGAAATCTTGCATTGAGGAAACTGTGAACCCTACCGCGCTGAGGGGCGGGTCGAGGGTTGGAGGGCGGCGTGTCATGAGGCGAATCGGGGGCTGGTTCACCGCGCTGTTGGCCCTGGCGCTGCTCGTGGCCGGCCCGGCGCAGCCAGCCGCTGCTGCTGACTTCATCAGCGATCCCGACGTGCACGCGGAACTCAAGAGCGCGCCGGGCTGGGTGATGATGGCGTTCGACTTCCCGCTCGACCCCAGCACGGCGAAGATCCTCGTCCTGAACAGCGCCGGCGAGAACGTCACCACCGGCGAACTGGCCGTCGAGTACACCAACGTGCGGGCGCAGCTCCAGGCCGACCTGCCCAAGGACACCTACACGGTCAACTACCGCGTGTCGAAGCAGGACGGCGAGCCGGTCGGCGGCACCTTCCAGTTCGCCTACGGCAAGGGCACCTGGACCGAGGTGGACGAGGTCTGGATCGGCGAGGAGGAGCAGCCGCC
>JBDHZJ010000176.1:0-5557 GCA_039811825.1 Propionicimonas sp. | reverse complement strand
CTGACCGGTCCCTGAGGCGCGGGCCCTCTTCTGACCGGTCCCTGAGGCGCGGGCCCTCTTCTGACCGGTCCCTGAGGAGCTGGCTCTCCCTTGACCGGTCCCTGAGGAGCTGGCTCTCCCTTGACCGGCCCCTGAGGAGCGAGCGCCAGCGAGCGTCACGAAGGGCCCCGGGAGCGTGGCCGCCGGCCTCGCGGCGGAGCCGCGCAGGGGCAGCGCTCAGGGCGTCACCCAGACCTGCAGGCGGCCGGTCTCGGTGGTGGTGCGGGGCTCGAAGGAGTCCACCCGGGCGAGGTGGTAGCCGAGGCGCTGCGGGACGGCCGCGCTGCGCGCATTGCCCTCGTCGGTGTGGATCTCCACCCGCTCGACCTCCGGCAACCCCAGCGCCACCCCGGTGAGCACGCCGACCACCTCCGTGGCCAGCCCGGCGCCGGTGTGCCCTGCGTCCAGCCAGTAGCCGATCTCGAGCCCGTCCGGCCCCACCCGGCGGTGCAGGCTGAATCCGCCGATCACCGGGCCGTTGTCGGTCTCGTGCAGCGCATACAGGTACGCGCGGTGCTCGTCCCAGTCGACGGGCGCCCCGCCGATCCGCTCCCTGCGGTACGCCGGGTCGTCGCCCCACGGGATCCAGTCGCGCAAGCGCTCCGCGTTCGCCGCCGCCGCCTCGATCACCGCGGCCACGTCCGACTCCCGCACCCGGGTGAGCACACCACGGTCGAACACGACCCGGTCGGGCGGCGCGGTCACCATGACCCCATCCAAGAGCGCGAGGCCCGCCCGTCGCAACCGGCCGCCTATCGTTGCGGTGTGCAGACGACCCGAAGCAGCCGGTGGCGTGGCGTCGCCCGGGTGGCGCTCCTGGTCGTCGGCGCCGGCCTGACCGCCAACGCCGTCTGGCTCGCGTTCACCGCCAACCTCACCGTGGGCACGGCGATGACCGCCCTCGTCGGGCTCGGCTGCCTCGCCTGGGGCGTGTGGCTGCCCCGCGGCCGCTGGATCACCGTGGTGACCGCCCTGCTGGCCGCGGCCCTGATAGCCCTCTCCGCCTTCCTCGCCGTCGTCGGGGTGCAGGACGACGCCCGCCACGACGAGATGGCCGTGGTCGTGCTCGGTGCCGCCGTGCACGGCGACGAACTGTCGAACACCCTCGTCGGTCGGCTGGACACCGCCCTCGCCTACCACGAGCGCAACCCGGACGCCCTGATCGTCGTCACCGGCGGCCAGGGCCCGCAGGAGAACCTCCCCGAGGCCACCGCCATGCGGCAGTACCTGCTCGACCACGGGGTGGCGTCCGACGACATTCTCGCCGAGGACCGCGCGACCTCCACCGAGGAGAACTTCGCCTTCTCGAAGGCGCTGCTGGACGCCCGGTTCCCCGCCGGCTACACCGTCGTGTTCGTCACCGACGAGTTCCACGTGTACCGGGCCGGACGGATCGCCGACGCCGCGGGCCTGGCCGCCACCCACGTGTCCAGCCGGACGCCCTGGTACTTCTGGCCGGCGAACTACCTGCGCGAGGACCTCGCCGTGCTCCTGTTGTGGGTCACGGCAGGCCCGTGAAGCCTCCGCTGCCGCCCTGCTCGATGACCGCGGACGCCACGTCCGCGCAGAACGCCAGGGTGGCGTCCGGGTCGCGCCCCTCGCGCAGCGCCACCAGCAGGCCCGCGGTCGCCGCGTCCCCCGCGCCCGTGGTGGTGCCGATCCGCGACACCGGACGCGCCGGAGCCGCCGTCCGCGCACCCGCCCACGCGGCGAGGTCCAGCGGGTAGCGGGCCAACCGTGCCAGCCGGTCCGCCCCGGCCGCGCCCAACAGGGATCCCTCCTCCCCCGCCGTGAGCACGACCACACCGGCACCCCAGTCGAGCAACTGCCCGACCAGTTCGCGGCCGCGGGCGGCGTTCCACTCCCGGGGCAGGCCGAGCGCGGAGGCCAGGTCGGCCCAGCTCGGGCTGAGCACGTCGACCAGCGGCAGCACCCGCTGCAGGAACGCCGGCCAGTCCACCGCGCCCGCGCTGGTCAGCGGATCGACCCACGCCAGGTCGAGGCTGGTCACGACACCGGCCGCCACGGCGCGGGAGTACAGCGCGACGAGGCCCTCGCCCGCGTCCGCGCACACGCCGGGCATCAGCGAGGGGTAGCCGAAGTGGAGCAGGTCGACCCCGCCGAGTTCGACCCGGGAGAGGTCGAGCAGGGCGTTGGTGCCCGGGTGGTGCCAGAACGTGCGGTCGGTGCCCGGCGGCTCGACCACCACGGTGTAGGCCGTGCCGGCGTCCACCACCTGCGGGTGGAACGTGAATCCCGGCGCCCGGGCGAGGTGGCTGCCCACGATGCCGCCGAAGTCGTCGCGTCCGATCGCGCCCCAGCCCGCCACCGGGGCGCCGAGCAGCGCGGCGACGCGTCCCGTGTTCGCCACGGCGCCGCCCAGCGTGACGACCGCAGGGCCCACCTGGGCGAGCACGCCGGGTTCGAGCACGGGCGGGCCAGGGAGCTCGGGACGGATGTCGACGCACAGGTGCCCGACGACGGCGATTCCGGTCATCGGCGACCTCCAGAGCTGGGCGGACAGCCCCATTCAACCCGAATCGGTCGCAGCGCGGCGGCCCGTCCGGACGGGGATCAGCCCACGTCCTCCTGGGCACCGGTCTGCTCGTCCGGCTCGGCGGGCGGCTCGATCGGGTCGGCCGTGACCGGGATCCGGCCGGGCGTGGGCAGTGGCGCCGACAGGTCGATGGTGCGGACGGTGCGCGGCGCGAGCGGCTTCGACACGTACGTCGGCCGGGTGATCGGGATCGGGTCCCACAGCGACTCGACCGCGTTCACCGGGATGCTCAGCTCGACCGAGTGCTCGTGGTCTGCGACGTCGGCCTCGGTGAGCGAGATCGCGACCGTCTCCTCGTCGGTGCAGTCGCGGATCTCCGCCGCGCGCCGGGCCAGGTCGGCCCGCATCCCGCGCACGCTGAACCGGGCCACCACCAGGAAGAGCACGATCAGGCCGGCCGGGATCAGCGCGCCCCACCAGGCCCCGATCCGGGCGATCGCCAGCCCGGCCACGATCAGCTGCACCAGGAGCAGGAAGATCAGCACGCGGCGGCGGCGCTGGGCGGCCTGCAGGTCACGCAGGTGCAGGTTCCGCAGTTGCGCGCGCCGGGTGAGCGGGGTGGACACCTCGGCGGCCGTGCCCGGGTCGGCCTCCGCCAGGGACGTGCCGCTGCGCACGATCGTCACCGACGGCGTGAACGGGATCTCCGCGTCCGACTCCTCGGCGAGGTCGTCGCCACGGTGCCGCAGGAAGTAGGGCACCAGGTACATGAGCCAGAACGCAGCAATCGCCGCGAAGATCACCCCGGTCATACCCACACCCGAACGGTATTGGCCGCGGGTGGCCATCCGTCCCACCCCCGGCGGAGTGTCGGCAATCCCCTGCGCCGGAAAGGAAGAGGGAGCCGGACGGCCGCCATCTGGTCGAGCGGGGGGCGCTTTTGTAAGGTGGGCGCGTCCGTGGCCGAGACCCGTGCCGGCCGCCACCAACGAGCGCCGCGGATCCGCCCGATCCGGAAGGCAGCATGGACACCGACCGCACCGTCCCCCTCCTGGTCGACGTCGACACCGGCATCGACGACTCCCTCGCGCTGCTGTACCTGATGGCCAGCCCGGAGGCCGACATCCTCGGCATCACCTGCACCGCAGGCAACGTGAACGCCCGGCAGGTCGCCACCAACAACCTCGCCTGGCTGGAGCTGTGCGACTACGCGGACGTCGAGGTCGCGCTCGGCGCAGAGGTGCCCGTGCTGCAGCCCCTGGTGACCACCGAGGAGACCCACGGCCCGCAGGGCATCGGCTATGCCGAACTGCCGGCCCCGACCCGGGCGATCTCGACCCGGCACGCCACCGAGGTCTGGATCGAGGCCGTCCGCGCCCGTCCGGGCGAGGTCACCGGGCTGGTCACCGGCCCGCTGACCAACCTCGCGCTGGCGATCAAGCTCGAACCCCAACTGCCCCTGCTGCTGAAGCGGCTCGTGCTGATGGGCGGGGTGTTCACCCTGCAGGGCAACACCCGCCCCACCACCGAGTGGAACATCTCCGTCGACCCGGACGCCGCCAAGATCGTCGTCGACGCGTTCTCGGTCGTGCCGCCGGAGCGCCGTCCGGTCATCTGCGCGCTGGACGTCACCGAGCGGATCGCGATGACCCCTGCCCACGTCACCGCGCTGGGCCGGGCCGCCGGCACCACCCCGGACGAGTCGTTGTCGCTCGACGACCCGCCGGGCACCCGTTCGCAGGGCTCGAACGCGGTCGTCCGCCACCTGTCCGACGCGGTGCGCTTCTACATGGAGTTCCACCACGCCTGGGACCAGGGCGGGTACATCGCCCACATGCACGATCCGTTCGCCGCCGCCGTCGCGCTCGACCCGACGCTGGCCACCACCCGTCCCGCGACCGTCGACGTCGAACTCGCCGGCACGCTCACCCGCGGCCAGACCGTCGCCGACTGGCGGGGCCTGTGGGGACGCCCGGCGAACGCCGAGATCGTCGTCGACACCGATCCCGAGGAGTTCTTCCGGCGCACGATCGAGCGGGTCGGTGCGCTGGCCCGGCGCGTCGGCTGAGCCGTCCCCGCCATCCACCCACCCGAAACCGAGGAGGCACCACCCATGTCGGAGACCACCACCACCGATCCCCGCCTGATCCGGGACCGCCTGCTCGTGGCCGCCGGCGCGATCCTCGTCGTCGCGACCTACGCCTACCTCATCGTCACCCAGCCGGCCGAGATCGCCACGTCCGGGACCAGCCGGGCCGGCCTGATCGCCATGACCGGCTACCTGGTCGGCGCCGTGCTGATCGCCGCCGGGTCGATCCGCCGGATCCCCACCTCGGTCGTCGCGATGATGCCGGTGGCGATCGCACTGAACGTCGCCGTCGGTCAGATCGTCTCCTCGCTCGGCCTCACGGTGTACCTGGACTCGATCGGGACGGTGCTGGTCTCCGTCCTGGCCGGGCCTGCCGCCGGCGCGGTCACCGGCATCCTCTCCAACGTGATCTGGGGGCTCACCCTCACGCCGATCCCGCTGCCGTTCGCGATCGTGCAGGTCGTGATCGCCGTCCTCGCCGGCTTCGCCGCCCGGCTCGGCGTGTTCCGCCGCGTCTACCTGCCCCCGCTCGCGGGCCTGGTCACCGGCTTCGTCGCAGCGATGGTCTCCGCCCCGATCGCCGCCTTCGTCTTCGGCGGGGCCACCGGGGGCAGCTCGGGCGCGATCGTCGGCGCCTTCCAGGCGATGGGACGCTCGCTGCTCGAGGCGACCACGCTGCAGGGCCTCGTGTACGACCCGCTGGACAAGACGATCACCTTCACGGTGGTGGGCATCCTGCTCGCCGCGCTGCCCGGCCGCTTCCTGCAACGCTTCCCGTTCGCGCGGACCTACCGGGTGTTCGGCAAGGCGCCGCTGGCGCCGACCCCGACCGCGTCCGAGTGAGCCGATGACCCAGACCCTGTTCGTCGACACCGGCTCGCCGGTGCACCGGTTGAACCCGGTCACCAAGCTGGTCGCGCTGCTCTCGATCC
>JBDHZJ010000175.1:0-5565 GCA_039811825.1 Propionicimonas sp. | reverse complement strand
ACGCCGGTGGAGCAGGTGACCGGCTTCCCCGAGTGCCTGGACGGCCGGGTGAAGACCCTGCACCCGCACATCCACGCCGGCATCCTGGCCGACCGCCGCCTCGAGACCCACCGGACGCAGCTGGACGAGCTGGGCGTGGCCCCGTTCGACCTGGTCGTGTCCAACCTGTACCCGTTCACGCAGACCGTGGCGTCCGGGGCGGGCGAGGACGAGTGCGTCGAGCAGATCGACATCGGCGGCCCCTCGATGGTGCGCGCGGCGGCCAAGAACCACCCGTCCGTGGCGATCGTCACCTCCCCGGACCAGTACCCGGCCCTCGTCGAGGCCCTCGCCGCGGGCGGGTTCACCCTCGCCCAGCGCAAGGCGCTCGCCGCGGCGGCGTTCGTGCACACCGCCACCTACGACGTGGCGGTCGCGTCCTGGATGGGCTCGGTGCTCACCGACTCCAGCGACGGCGACGGCTTCCCGGCCTGGGTCGGCGGCACCTGGGAGAAGCTCGGCACCCTGCGCTACGGCGAGAACTCCCACCAGCGCGCGGCGCTGTACCGCAACGGCGACCGGCCCGGCGGGCTGGCCACCGCGCAGCAGTTGCACGGCAAGGAGATGAGCTACAACAACTACACCGACGGCGACGCCGCCTACCGCGCCGCCTACGACTTCGCCGAGCCGGCCGTCGCGGTGATCAAGCACGCCAACCCGTGCGGCATCGCGGTGGGGGCGGACGTCGCCGAGGCCCACCGCAAGGCGCACGCCTGCGACCCGGTGTCGGCCTACGGCGGCGTGATCGCGGCGAACCGTCCGGTCAGCGTCGAGGCGGCGCAGCAGATCGCGGAGATCTTCACCGAGGTCGTGATCGCGCCCGCCTACGAGGACGGGGCGCTGGAAGTGCTGCAGGCGAAGAAGAACGTCCGGCTGCTGGTGGCCGAGCCCTACCCGGCCGGCGGGGTGGAGCTGAAGCCGGTCAGCGGGGGGATGCTGCTGCAGGCGGCCGACCGGATCGACGCGGACGGCGACGACCCCGCGAACTGGCAGCTGGTCTCCGGCGAGGCCGCGGACGCCGCCACCCTGGCCGACCTCGAGTTCGCCTGGCGGGCGTGCCGCGCGGTGAAGAGCAACGCGATCCTGCTGGCCTCCGGCGGTGCGTCCGTGGGCGTCGGGATGGGGCAGGTGAACCGGGTCGACTCGTGCCGGCTGGCGGTCGAGCGGGCCGGCGAGCGGGCCGCGGGCTCGGTGGCGGCGTCCGACGCCTTCTTCCCGTTCAACGACGGCCCGGCGATCCTGATCGAGGCCGGCGTGAAGGCGATCGTGCAGCCCGGCGGATCGGTGCGCGACGCCGACACGATTGCGGCCGCGCAGGCCGCCGGTGTCACCATGTACTTCACGGGCACGCGCCACTTCTTCCACTGAGCACGGTTCCACGAGGGACAGGGGTTCGATGACTGCACAGATCCTGGACGGCAGGGCTGTCGCCGACGCCATCAAGGGCGAGCTGGCCGTCCGCGTGCGGGCGCTGGCCGCGCGTGGCGTGCGTCCGGGGCTGGGCACGGTGCTGGTCGGCGACGACCCGGGCAGCCACAGCTACGTGCGGATGAAGCACCGCGACTGCGCCGAGGTCGGCATCGAGTCGATCCGGGTGGACCTGCCTGCGGACGCGTCCGCGGCGACGGTGGCGGGGGCGATCGCCGAGCTGAACGCCGATCCCGCCTGCACCGGCTACATCGTGCAGCTGCCGCTGCCGCGCCACCTCGACGAGAACGCGATGCTCGCGCTGATCGACCCGGACAAGGACGCCGACGGCCTGCACCCGACGAACCTCGGCAAGCTCGTCCTGAACGAGCCCGCGCCGCTGCCGTGCACCCCGCGGGGCATCGTGGAGCTGCTGCGCCGCCACGACGTGCCGCTGGCCGGCGCCGAGGTGTGCGTGGTCGGCCGGGGGATCACGGTCGGGCGTCCGCTGGGGCTGATCCTGACCCGGCGCAGCGAGAACTGCACGGTCACGCTGTGCCACACCGGCACGCGGGACCTCGCCGCGCACACCCGCGCGGCGGACATCGTGGTGGCGGCCGCGGGCGTCCCGGGCATCATCACCGCCGACCTGGTCGCCGACGGGGCCGTGGTGCTCGACGTGGGCGTGAGCCGGGTGGACGGCAAGCTGACCGGCGACGTGGCCCCGGACGTGTTCGACAAGGCGGACTGGGTGGCGCCGAACCCCGGCGGGGTCGGCCCGATGACCCGCGCGATGCTGCTTTCCAACGTGGTCGACCGGGCGGAGGCGCTGGCCCGATGACCACCCAGCCCGGCGAGCGGCCGCCGAAGAACTTCGTGCAGCAGGTCCTCGGCCAGTGGCCGCTGGCCTCGGTGCTGGTCGGGGTGGCGATCGGTCTGGCGATCGTGTTCACGGGCCACTGGCGCACGGGCAGCACCCTGATCGGCGCGTCGATCACCGCGGGCGGGCTGTTGCGGCTGATGCCCCAGCAGCGGGTCGGCCTGCTCGCCGTCCGCAGCCGCGCGCTGGACTCGATCGTCCTGCTCGGCATCGGCATCGGCATCACCGTCCTGGCCTGGGCGATCCCGGCGAGCCGCTGACCCCCGGATCTCCGCCAAACGCTCCCGAAATTCGTTCCCGCTCCCGAAATTTCGGGAGCAACGGCGATTTTCGGGAGCGTCTGTGGGTGGACTAGCGGAAGTCGCGCTCCATGAACTGGCCCTCGGACGCGTCCTCGGCGACCCGGGTGGCCTCGCGCTCACGGAGTTCGACCCGGCGGATCTTGCCGGAGATGGTCTTCGGCAGCTCGGTGACGAACTCGACGATCCGCACGCGCTGGTAGGCCGAGAGCCGCTCCCGGGCGTGGGCGAAGATCTCCTCGGCCGCCTCCTGGGGCTTCGCGGCGAGATCCTGCACCAGGCAGATGAACGCCTTCGGCACGGCTGCGCGCACCGGGTCGGGGCTCGGCACGATCGCCACTTCGGTGACGTAGGGGTGCTCGAGCAGGATCGACTCCAGTTCGAACGGGGAGATCTTGTAGTCCGACGCCTTGAACACGTCGTCGGCGCGGCCGACGTAGGTGAGGTAGCCGTCGGCGTCGGCGGACGCGATGTCGCCGGTGTGGTAGAAGCCGCCGCGGGTGGCCTCGGCGGTCATCTCCTCGTCGCCGTGGTAGCCGAGCATCAGCCCGAGGATCGGCTGGGACAGGTCGAGGCAGATCTCGCCCTCGTCGGGGACGGGTGCACCGGACGCCGGGTCGAGCAGCACCACCGGGTACCCGGGCATCGGGCGTCCCATCGAGCCGTCCTTCACGACCTGGCCGGGGGAGTTGCCGACGCAGCAAGTCATCTCGGTCTGGCCGAAGCCGTCCCGGATGGTCGCGCCCCAGGCCTTCCGCACCTGCGTGATCACCTCGGGATTGAGCGGTTCCCCGGCACCGAGCAGCTCCCGCGGCGGCCGGGTCAGCTGGGTCAGGTCGGCCTGGATCAGCATCCGCCACACCGTCGGCGGGGCGCAGAACGTGGTCACCTCGTGGGTCTGCATCACCTGCATCAGCGCGGCGGCGTCGAACCGCTCGTAGTTGAACACGAAGACCGTGGCCTGGGCGAGGAACGGCGAGAAGAAGTTGCTCCACGCGTGCTTGCCCCAGCCGGGGGAGGAGATGTTCAGGTGCACGTCGCCGGGACGCACGCCCAGCCACCACATCGTCGACAGGTGCCCGACCGGGTAGGACACGTGGGTGTGCGCCACGAGCTTCGGCCGGGCGGTGGTGCCGGAGGTGAAGTAGAGCAGGCTGAGGTCGGACGCCTTCGTCGCCGCGCTCGGCAGGTAGGCGGCCGGCGCCTTGTGCGACTCGGCCATTCCGACCCAGCCGGACGGGGTGTTCTCGCCGACGCCGATCCGCAGCACCGAGCGGGGCAGGTCGTCGGCGCGCGCGTGCAGGCCGGTCGGCGCCACCACCGCGTCCGCACCGCCGTGCTCGACCCGGTAGGCGAGGTCGGCCGCCGACAGCAGTGTCGAGGTGGGGATCGCCACCGCCCGGATCTTCAGCAGCGCGAGCAGCAGTTCCCACAGCTCGATCGTGTTGTTCAGCATCACGATCACGCGGCTGCCCGCGCCGAGGCCGAGGCCGCGCAGCCAGCGGGCCACCTGGTCGGAGCGCTGGGACAGGTCGGCGTAGGTCCACGACCGGGCGCTCAGGTCGGCCGAGACGATCGTGACGGCGGCCCGGTCGGGGTGCTCCCCTGCGACCACGTCGAACCACTCGGTGGCGAAGTTGAACTCGTCCAGTTCGGGCCAGCGGAACCCGGCGACGGCGCCGGCGTAGTCCTCACCGTGGGCCAGCAGGAAGTCCCGGGCCTCGCGGACGGCATGGGTGGCGGGGGTGGCCGGGCGGCCGAGGAACACCATTGTCTGCTCGCTTTCGACGCGGTTCGTCGAGGAACAGACTACAGCTACGGAACCGTAACTTATGCCCCGGCCACGACGCGTCAGGATCCGACGACGCGGAAAGCGCCGTCGGGTCCTGACGCGTGGGGGGCGCGGGGCAGGCGGGGGTCGGCACCCGGGCGGGCCGGTGCAGGCCCGCCGATCCGGTGGTGTCCCGGCCCGACTGCCGGGGGTGGTGTCGTCGGGTCGCCGTACCAGGTTCACGATCGCGACTTCCTGCACATCTTCACCATCGCCGGCTTCGCGGCGCTGTCGGACCGGATCGGCCGTCGTCCGGTGATGCTCACCGGCGCAGTGGCCGGCGCGGTGCTGATCGGGCCGATCCTCTGGCTGGTCGGGCAGGGCTCGTCGTGGGCGCTGCTGTTGGCCTTCGTCCTGGGCAACCCGCTGGTGCAGGGCCTGATGTACGGACCGATGGCGGCGTGGGTGGCGGAGAAGTTCCCGACCTCGGCCCGCTACACCGGGGTCTCGGTGTCCTACCAGCTCGCCACGACCCTCGGTGCCGGCACCGCGCCGCTGGTGGCGACCGCCCTGCTGGCGGCGGCGGGAGGCACCGACCCGGTCTACATCGTGTGGCTGTTCGTCGCCCTGTGCGTGCTCGCCGGCGTGGTCTACCTCACCAGCCGGGAGACCTCGCGCGGCGGGCTGGCACACACCAGCGAGGACATCGCCGAGGAGCGGGTCGACCTGCTGCCCGCCACGGACAGCCTGCCCCGCGTCTGAGGCGGAAACGACGGTGCGGCCGACCCCCGCGAAGGGGTCGGCCGCACGCCTCAGGGTCGGGTCAGCTGGGCCACTCGATGCTGAACTTCGGTGTGGTGAAGGTCTCCCAGTCCTTCGACTTGCTGGCCTTGCCGAGCGGCTTCAGCACCCGCAACTGGGCGGTGTAGGTGCCCTCCGGGAGATAGTCGACATAGCCGTTGTTGTAGAACATGTCGATGTAGAAGCCCTGGAAGCTGGCATCCCGCGACTGCTTGTAGGTGTGGGTCGATGTGCTGCTGATCGACCAGTCGGCCTGGTTGAGCGTGCTGTAGTCGAGGACCGACCAGTAGCTCTTCCTGGTCTTGGTGTTGGTGACCTTCACCCGCACGTCGCTGGCCGGGTAGTCCAGGTGGTACAGCATGATCGGG